>JAAEEP010000005.1 GCA_013415695.1 Methanomassiliicoccales archaeon
CGCCTATCACTCCTCAGCGTACTATGCAACGCCTGGGGCACCCACTATGGAAGAGAAGTCCTGGCTTGGGGCGGACCTGATATTCGATCTCGATGCTGACCACATAAGAGGAGCGGGGGGGCTTTCATATCCTGATATGTTAGCCCAGGTGAAGAAGGAGTTCATCAGGCTGGTCGATGACTTCCTTTTGGGTGATCTGGGCTTCGGTGAGTCCGAGTTAAGGCTGGTATTCTCGGGAGGTAGGGGCTATCACGCCCACGTCTCTGCTGAGGAGGTGCTCCAGCTAAGAAGCCACGAAAGGCGGGAGATCGTAGATTACATAACGGGAACTGACCTGGACATTGACTGGGCCTTTGAGGAGAGGGCTTCTTTCGAGAAGCGGTTTGGGGATAGGCAGGTTGTCCAAAAGGCCCGAATTGTGCCTTCCGCTTCCTCGGGGGGATGGCGCCTGAGGATGCGTGAAGGACTTGAGGGCCTCCTTGGTGATCTGAGATCGCTGGATATCGCCGAGATTAAGGAAAGATATCCATCGACGATCGAGGTGTCGGATAACCGATTGGTCAGCTTGGGGGAGGCGGTCCGCTCGAATAAGGGCGGAAAGGATGTTGGAGACCTCATTCTAGAGAAGGGTAACCTGGAGGATCTGGCCCCACGTGATCAGGCTCTTCTTCTTGCACTGGTCGAGCAAGATATCAAAACCGGAATGGCTGGTCAAGTTGACGAGCCCGTGACCAGCGATATCAAGAGACTGATACGTATGCCGGGATCTCTGCATGGGAAGACCTCACTTCGTGTCACTGAGCTCACGAGATCTCAGCTGGAAGGGTTCGATCCACTTAGGGATGCCATCCCTTGGGCATTTTCCGATGATCCCATCACGATATTCATGGATGAGAGACAGGATATCAAGCTGAGAGGGGAGAGGTTCGTTCTCGAGGATGAATGTGAGGTGCCAGCGTATGCTGCTATGTTCTTCCTTTGCAGGAGACAGGCTCGCCTGGAAGGGTGAAAATCCCATTGAGAGATAATTTCTGGCTTGAGAAAAATATCGGAAACTTATTTATGTAACACACCAATCGTTGCCCCTGAGCACATGGTGGAAGGAAAGGATGCCTTGGAAGGCGGATACCGCATGGTGCGTATCCAAAGGACGAAGATCTATCTGTACGCCGTGCAGCTCGTGCTGATACTGGCAATAGCCATCTTTCTATTGAACGTGGAGGGCGGTTTCTCGGTTAAACCATTCTACCTTCCGCTGGATTCATTCATATATTTCGTCATCCTCATGCTCCTTCTAATCAATGTTGAGGGTTGCTTCTTCCGGGGCTTAGAGATGAGGGTCGTCAAAACAGACAGCGCCAAGTATTACATGACGAAGAGGTCGATCCGGCGGAGCCTGGCAATCATAGCGGTCTCCGCAATAGTGATAATCATACTTTGGGTGCCAGTTATCTCTGATGGAGTGGAGTCGGTCCTCAGCGAATCCGGCGAGATCGATGGTGTTCGATCATTCTACAACAAGGACGTTCTTGGACTTACTACTACCAACCGGTTATCCTTCGCCTGCGAGGGCGAAGCATATGTATATGTAGTGACTGAGGAGAACTTCCTCATACATTCAGGCAACATGGATCAGCTTAGATTCTACAGGATCAATAGCGATAATTACATAGTCAATCCATCGACCTCGTTCAATTTCCCTGATTCGGATTACGGCAAGTTCTACATGGTCATCGACTACCGTTTCAGCTCGGTTGATACTGTCCAGTACACGGTGCATCAGACGATATCGACCACCTTCACCACTTACGTTCCCCTGTTCGCGATATTCTTCATCATCGTGAACGTGGGATGGCTCTCTTACCTACTGCCAATGAAGAAGAGGTATTCGACCAAGGCGATCTACAGATAGAGGGCGCAACACTTGTCCCCCAAGACAACCTGATATCCAGCATTCTTGGCCCACTCAACTGTCTTCATTGAAGGGGCAGCTATTCCCTCAACACCGAGTTCCAGAGCCCGCCACTCTAAGGTCCTATCATGCCTGGGCCTCATGCAGCCCAGGAGGATGGGGCAGGACAGCGTTTCCCTGGCTTCGCTGATGAATTTTAGAATCCTTGAGGACGGAGCGTGTGGATGATCCTGGGCAAGGGTGCCCCTGGTTGGTATGAAACCCAGCACGACCAGAGAGGATATATCGAAACCGGAAACGAGTTCGAGGGCTTCTCTCTCCCCCTGAACGGTAGAGAATGGAAGACCGACACAGATGTGAGGGACGACCCTTTCTGCCCCCGATGAACGAAGATGCTCGAGTGTGTCGGCGTACATCTTGGGTTCGAGGTCGAGGTGAAGAAGCCTTCGGATGACTATGGGGTCCTGGATCACGTCCAGGGAGAAGCAGTCGGTGCCTGTACCCACCAACCGCTCGGCGGTTTCCTTGTCGAGAAGGCCGGTGTGGATGTTGATTTCGAGATCGGTGAGGCGCTTCACCTCCCCAATGGCATCGATGAAAGGAGCCAAGGGAATCGACCCATCGGGGAGGCAACCGCCGCTTATGAGAAGGCCTTTGGCCCCCTGGATCTCAAGATCACTCGCCATTCTGATAAGATCCTGGGGTTCGGTCACATGAAGCATTCCTGAAAGGTATCTCCCATCGCAATGGTCACATCCAAGCCAACAATCGTTAGCTGTTATCGAAACAGCAGGAAATACCTTTGCGGAATAGAAGAACGCCGCCTTTCTTGGCATGAATGACCTCCGGGTATAGCATACCAAAAGCTTTATTCGATGCTTTCGCTTCACATCGAGCGGAGATTTGATGAAAGCGTTCAGGGTAATTGGTTCATTCAAGATAGACAAGCGGAAGTGGCAGGATTTCAAGCTAGAGGTCGCCGCTGAAGATGTGGAGGGGGCTACTGACAAGGTGCTCTCCACCCTAGGCAGCCGTCACAGGCTTAACAGGAAAGAAATCCAAATCAAGGACATAGTGGAGATATCTGGAGAAGATATCAGCGACCTGACGGTCAAATACCTAGTGGAGGAGAAGGGATGAACGAGGAAGAACTCCGACAGATGATGGCTACGATGGAATACTATCGGGCTCAGCTAGAGGGGCTGGCGGAGCAGCAGCAGATCATCCAACTCTCCCTAGAGGAGAACATTAGAGCTAGAGAGACTTTGAAACAATACCAATCCGCTGGTGATGGATCTGAGATCCTGGTTCCTGTGGGTGGCAGCTCATTCGTGCATGCTAAAGTGGCATCCAGTGAAAAGGTTCTTGTTGGGCTTGGGAGCGGGGTGACTGTGGAGAAGTCTGCAGAGGAGGCTCAGGACATCGTCGAAGTTCGCATAAGCGAGCTGGCTGAGACCGTCAAGAAGATCTCGGAAAGAAGGGGGTTCCTGGAAGCGGAGCACGCAAAGCTGAACCAGCAGTTCCAGGAGGCCTATCAGAAACTCCAGCAAGGGCCTAAAGGGTAGATATTAGATGTTTGACTCGTTGAAGAAGAAGCTCTCTTTATTCAAGAAGAAGGCGGAGGAGCAGCTCCCCGAGGATGTCGAAATCGAGGAGAAGGAGTCGACTGCGTCTTCCATACCAAAGGTCGGGGAAGGCAAGCCCCCAGAACCCATAAAAGAGAAATCCAGGCGTGGATTTTTCGGGGAAGCGGGCAGAAAGATCAACGAAGAAGCGCTTGATGAGTTGCTCTGGGACCTCGAGGTAGAGCTTATGGAGGCCGATGTTGCTCTCGAGGTGGTCGAGGAGATCAAAAGTGGAGTGAAGAACTCCCTTACTGGATCAAAGATCAGTAAGAAAACCGATCTAGGAGAGGTGGTGACGGATGCCCTCCGCGAGGCTGTTGGGGGGGTTCTGAACCAGAATGAGTTCGATTTCGACGAGTTCGTCTCACACCGGGACAAACCGGTAATAGTAATGTTCGTAGGTATCAACGGTACAGGCAAGACCACGGCCATCGCCAAGGTGGCTAACCGCCTGATTCATCAGGGGACCAGTTGCGTCCTGTCGGCTTCGGATACCTTCAGGGCGGGGGCGATAGAGCAACTGACGATCCACGGCGATAGGTTGGGATGCAAGGTCATCAAACACAAGGCTGGGGGAGACCCGGCCGCGGTGGCCTACGACGCGGTTGAACACGCCAAGGCTCGCAGGAAGGACGTGGTGCTGGTAGACACCGCGGGAAGAATGCAGACCAACATCAACCTCATGGATGAGATGAAGAAGATAAAGAGGGTCGCAAAGCCAGATCTTGTTCTTTTCGTTGGCGATTCGCTCGCGGGCAACGACGCCATAGAACAGGCCAGGGCATTCAATGCTGCCGTTGGTATTGATGCGGTGATCCTAACCAAGATAGACGCTGATTCCAGGGGGGGTGCGGCACTCTCCATCGCATACACGGTAGGAAAACCCCTGGCTTTCCTCTCGACCGGACAGGAGTATGACCAGTTCGTCAAATATGATCCCAAATGGATGATAGAAAGGATCTTTTCCTGAAATATTAGAGATTGGGGGGTCTATCCCCCTTACTGTTTTCACTCTTCTATGCCAAAATCGTTAGGGAAGCACAGGAATGCCAGGACCGTGGCGAAAACCTTTGCGTCATCAACCAAATTGTCAATCCGGCAGAACTCGTCTACGCTGTGTGCCATCTCCTCAACCGTCTGCCAGGAGTAGGCTGGGTACCCTTCCAACCGGAACAGGTTGGCACAGGTGCCGCCTCCGATTCCCCGGGGTTGCGGCTCCACGTTCCTCACTTTCTTGACTGCATCGCTGAGACGCTTCACCGCTTCGGATTCGTGGTCAGATGGCTGCCCAGATCTCGTTTCCTGCTCTATTTCGACGCTAATTTTAGCGCCCGTACGATCTTCGAAGAGGCTTGCCACCTTCTTAATCGATTCCAGCACATCGTCAGGATCGTAATCTGGAATGATTCTGCAGTCAAAGTAGAAAACGTCGTCTCCAGGAATGGTGTTGATGTTTCCAACCGTCTGCAATCTCTTGGTGGGCTCGAACGTGCATCGGGGAGGAATGAACATGTGATCCATTTTCCCGTACTTGTCTTTCAAGTAATCCAACAAGAATACTATGAACTCGGAGCCCACCTTCATCGCGTTTATTCCCTTGGAGGGCATCGAAGCATGGCTCTGCTTCCCCTCAACCGTCACTTTGAGCCACAGAACGGATTTTTCAGCGACCTCGATGACCGAGCCATCAGAAACGCCGAAATCTGGCACATAGATTATATCATCCTTGCTGAAGACCCCTTCTTGAATGAGGAAGTTTATTCCTTTGTCACTTCCCGTTTCCTCGTCGGCCACCATGACAAGGCCATAAGTCATATCCGGGCTCATTTCCATCTCGTTGAGGGCCTTGACAGCGAACATGGATGCGATCAGGGCCTGGCCGTTATCCTCGGCGCCTAGCCCAAAGATCTTGCCGTCCTCCTCTTTGGGAGAGAAGGGTGGGTGGCTCCAGGCATCGAGATCGCCGGGTGGTACCGTGTCCATGTGGGTTACTATCCAAACGGTTCGATTGGATCTACCCCTCCGCCTGGCCACGATGTTCGGCCTAAGCCTGAGGCGGACCCTCTCATCTAGGGCGTCAAGCATCTCGATGTCTTCGAGGCCACAGCGCCCTGCCAGATCTCTCACATAGCGGGCTCTTTCGAACTCTCCGTCCCCACCATTCTCTGGTCCTATTGCTGGGATGCGGAGTAGCTCCTTTAGAGCGTCGGCCATTTCGTCTCTGTAGCCGTCAATAGATGCGATGAGTCCATCAATGGATGGCATATGAATCCCGGTGGAAAAGAGCCTTCTCATAATAAAGGATTTACGCTCGGATTCCATTTTGATAATAATTGATTGAGAATTGTCCAGATGCCCGAAGATGATATTGGGACGATGAGTGGCTGTCTATATTCGTTCCCGATGACATTGGACGGCCTCTCGTCTAAGTCCTCGAGTGTTGGGGATTTGGCCTGACATCCTTGAACCCGCAATCATTGTGTCTCAACATGATCGAATCGTTAGAATGATCTACCCAATCAATTCGGTCATTGGCTGATTCATCAAGATTGGAAGGGGGTTTGGAGGTTAACGCCTCAGGATCATGGAGACGGCGTTCCCGCCGCCAAGACACAGCGTAGCCAGGCCGGTCTCTGCTTTCCTGTGCTTCATGGCATACAGGAGTGTGGTCAGGACCCTTGCACCGCTGCATCCGATTGGATGGCCAAGCGCAACTGCCCCCCCATTCACGTTGAATGCGTCCTCGGGAACGTTCAGCTCCTTCTTGACTGCGACGGAGGCCGTGGCAAAGGCTTCATTGTGCTCGAACAGGTCTATGTCGTCAATTGTCAACCCCGTCTTATCAAGGAGTTTTCGGGTTGTGACGATGGGCGCCTCCATTATCCACTCGGGCTTGGTCCCGCTCGTTGCATATCCAACTATGGTGGCTAAGGGCTCTATTCCATTCGAATCGGCAAACTCTCTGGAGGCGATGACCAGGGCAGAAGCCCCATCGCTAATCTGTGAGGAGTTGCCCGCGGTAACGATCCCGTCTTTCTTGAAGGCTGGCCTCAATCGAGCCAGGGTTTCCATAGTGGTGTCGGGTCTGATGCCCTCATCGACCTTGTGCTCGATTTCCTTCTTCTTTATCTGGATGGTGAGAGGGAGGATCTCTTCCTCGAAACTGCCTTCATCAGTGGCACGCTTAGCCTTCATATGGCTCTGGCAGGCTAGCTCATCGGCTTCCTCCCTTGTCACGTTGTACCTCTCGGCCACTATTTCCCCGGTCAATCCCATGTGAACGTCGTTGAAGATGTCCCATAGACCATCATAGACCATGGAGTCCACCATACTGCCGTCGTTCATCCTCAACCCCCAACGGACGTCCCTCATGAGGTATGGGGCAGCGCTCATGTTCTCCATTCCTCCAGCCACAATGACCTCGTGCTCCTCTGATTTGATGGAGTTGGCGGCCAACATCACGGCCTTCATGCCTGATCCGCAGACCTTGTTAATTGTCGTAGAGCCCATCTCATCCGGAAGACCGGCATATATCGCACACTGCCTTGCAGGGTTCTGGCCAACCCCGGCAGGGAGAACTTGTCCCATGAGGCACTCGTTTATCGCTTGGGGTTCTACATTAGCCCTGGAAACCGCCTCTTTGACTACCTCTGCACCAACCTTGGTGATCGGCATGCCTGTGAGGTTTCCTCCAAATTTGCCAATCGCGGTCCTTACCGCGCTGAGAATGACAACTTCTTTCATATGATCATAACTCCTGTGTTTCGCTCCCTGAGCTCCCTTACAGGCTGTTCGTTGCTAAAACCTGAGTGTATAAAAAATTGTCGGTATCTCTATTCGACTTTGAACGAAGTCCTATGATTTGGTCATTCTCTTCAGGGGTTTACTCAGATGTCTTCTGGCCGATACGGGTGGCTCGTACCAACCTCGTTTCAGATTTCTTTCAACGGGGTGAATCTCAGCTGAGGATTCTCCTGCGCGAGTGCTGCAATGCCTGCACCTGTACCCCTTTCCAGAGCCGATGGACTTCATCCGTCTTCCACAGGACGAGCACCGCGGATTGGAGGTCTTCCGCCACTGAGTGACTGGATCCAACAGCTCAAGCTTCTCGAGGTTGAGGGTTCTCGGCTCCTCCCTCAGCTCTCCCACAACTCTCAGAGAATCGCCTGGAAGGAGGGCTCTGACCACTCCTCTGAAGCGTTTTGTAGGTTCGTAGGCAGCTACTTCCAACGATGCCGTTGAGGTTTCGATGGTCAGAAACGTGTGACCGCCCGGCAGATCTCTTGGTTGACCTATGACCTTACCTATAATCGAGTATGACCGGTTTGGAAGGAGTTCTTTGAATCTATTGATGACGTGATCGTCGGTAGCCTGGTTGGTGAGAAAGAGGAGGTGTCCATCGCCCTCTTCAGAGATCAGACTTCTCTGGGCTTTGAACAGATCATCGGGATTTTCGCCACGTATCCCGTAGAGCACGGGACAAGGTGAATTGGGGCAGATCACTATCTTTCCTTCCTCGTAATCATAGTTGTTGAAGGTAGAGGGAAAAGATTGGTCCATGGATTTGACCGAGTCTTCGTCGATGAACCTCTCCGTCCCCCAGTTATCCCGCTTCCTATAGGCTAGGATCTCATAGGTCCTGTCTCTTGGTCTCCACGACATGGCTGCCGAGGCCCCTATGATTCCTCTGGCGCCATTGAGTCCGCCCCAACTCGCACCGCCGGAGGAGAGTGTTTCCACGACGTCCTCCTTGAGGACGAGACCCCTTACAGCCTGCCAGTACAGTGCTTGCTCGGGTTTGTTGGGTGACACGACTACGCCGGGTGAGGCCCCCTCTGCCACTCTGGACCATTCTTTCACCAGCCCCATCGCCACATTCATCAGCAGATCTCTGTCCGGCGCTTCTTTACTGCGTTCAAAGGCTCGTACCTCCTTCCCGCCGATCTCCCCGATTAGCTGGCTTCGTCCCCCTCCGTGCCCGAAACGAAGGCATATCGCGCCGTTTCCTCGCGTCTTCCAGGGAACCGCTGGGTTGAGTCTTACTAGGCGGGGGTGGCCAATGAGATCAAGGTCAGGTAGAGAGGCGATGAGTTGCCCGGCTAAGAACGTGGTACACATCCAGCTCTTGGAATCCGTATCGTCGATGGCAACGTACATTTAGCCTCTTCGCCAGCTAGACCTCAGAGGTCTTTATATCTTTCCTTCGCCAGGAGTGCGGGGCGAGATCCCTTCGATGAACAGGAATGGGTCGGGATCGAATGACGCTATTGCCCTGATCTCCAGTATGGTCCCTTCCGGGAACGGGGCGGGCATTAAGGTCTTTGGGCAGAAACCCTTTACAGTCATGGATTCGAGATCCATGAGTGTGAGTATCCACCCATTATCAGTCTTTTTCATATCGACCAAAGCGCAGACGACGAGAACTTCTTCTCCGTCGTCCCGCAGGCTCCCGAAATCCGATATTTGCGGAGGTGCGAGATCTGAGGCCAGGAGTAAAAGTGCTATCGAGGTCAGCGAGAGAACGAAGAGTCCTCTTTCTGATGTTTTTCGGGTCCACAGGATGCTGACGGATGAGGGGGTTATTCTATCATGGTACTAATTGCAGCATATCCTTTCTTGTTCCATATACTTCTGTAAAGGTAGAGAAAGATTGAATAGAGACCTTTATCTTGGCCAATTTATGGCGAAGCCTTTCTTGATCGAAAGAGCCCCTGTCGTCTCGGGTCTGTTGTTCATACTGGGTTTGGCTCTGACCCTGGTTGGAATAGCTGGTACGTTCAGTCCCGACCTGATTGATTTGGGGGGAGCGGATCTGGTCGTGCTCATAGCTGGAATCCTGTGTCTTCTAATCGGGCTAATCTGGATAGTGACCTTTCAGTCGAGGGTCAGAAAATTCTACAACCTGCTTTCCGAGAACAAGAAAGCCGTCTTCATCAAGAACCTCGACGAAGTCGAGTATGTGGCTTGGAGATTGCCCGTTCGTTACGAAGAGGAACTTAATGAGAAGAAGAGGAAGTTAGGGATCAAGTAGGGGGGACCCCTTCATTTCCTGTGGAAATTAAAATCGGGGGTAGCGCGGGAGTCGAAAATGTTCTTATGAGATCTTTTAACTGGGGAATGGTCGTTCATCCAGTTCGTTTTGGTGAGTGTTTTCTCTGTGATAGATGGAGGTTATGTGACCGTCAAGGGCAATGATGGACCTTGATATCCTCTCCAGATCTTTATCCCTACATTCAAGGGATATGTTGATGTCTGTGTCATATTTGATGCCGATCACGTCAGATACGTCGTAAAGATGGGAAACGAAGGGTTGCGAATCAGATGTATTGGGTATTGAGAAATTCATTATACATCCATATCTAAAGAAGTCAACAACACTCTCCAGTAGAGTGTCCACGCCTTGGTTGAGCATGAGGGATATTGATAGTGTCCCTGCTTCCGGTAACAGTTCTCTTAATCTCTTTAACTTACCATCCACTCCATCGGGATCTAGGTCTGTCTTGTTTAAAACAATTATGATATTGTCAGGTGATATTTCTGGTAGAAGTATCTTTCTTGAAGTTTCAAGTTTTTTCTGGATGGTATCGACAGAATCCGATGAATCGATGACCAGGAGTATGAGATCAGATAGATACAGATCCTCTATGGTGGTCATGAAAGATTCTATCATGAAGTAGGGTAAATCCTGAATGAACCCTATCGTATCGGAGATCAGTATCCCTTTTTTTACATCACTCAATCTTCTTGTGGTGGTAGAGAGAGTGGAGAACATGCGATCCTCGACCACAACTCTCTCACCAGTAAGTCTGTTGAGGAGAGAAGACTTCCCAGCGTTCGTATAGCCTGCAATGCCAACTAGGAAGAATCCTTTACTTCTTCTATGCTTTCTTCTAATATCCTCTTCAAGATTTATAGTACTTAATTCCTCACTTATTTTTCTTATCCTCCTCTTCACAAGATCATAATAAACATCGATCTGATACTCACCGCTTCCCAGAAAACCCGGGTGTTCTCCCATTTTTGCACTGTGTATCCATTCTCTGAGGAGGGGGATCTCGTACTCTAAACGAGCCTTCTCAACCTGCAATCTCGCTTTCTTATCCCTAGCTTTCTCAGCAAATATGAGAAGTACCAAACCGATTCTATCCAGACACTCGATTTTTAGAGAGTTCTCGAGATTGAAATGTTGCTTCGGCCTCAGATTTCCATTGATCAAGACAACATCAACCGGATGGACTAGCAACAAACTCTTAAGACTGTTGAACTTGCCCTTTCCCAAGAACGTGGGAGAGTTACCATCAGACTTTCTCTGTATGACTTCGAATATTACTTCGAACCCTGCGGATTCGGCCAACATTTCCAACTCAAAAACATCCTCAGTCAAAGTAATGATTGCCGCTGAACGCCTCTGCTTCGATTGCCCCATCTTACTTGATATCGAGTTCATAGTAATCTGTCACGGGATTCAGCGTTCTACCTATCCAAATATCATCAGGTATCTTGGATATCAAGATTTCATTTAGGTTGGTTACAGTTCCCCCAAAAAGATGTCCTCCAACCACTTCGTATTTCCTGCTAGCAAGAGATGCATGGAGGTGTATGGGAACCTCAGCGTCAAGCGTGACGGTCCCAGTCAACGATAGGAGCTCGTACGGCTCCTCGAATAGTCTCTTTAAATATCCCTCTCTGGTGTAATACCCAAGGGTAAAATCACGAAGTATACCTATCCCCGAATGGATCCACCCCATTCTGATGCCGTCCCTTCCACAAATACTCAAGAGACTTTCGTGGACGTCCTCCCCATCATCCAATTTTATTATCATCACGTTCTCAGCGGTCTTGTGTTTCATGTAATCCAACGTTCTATCTGACAATCATTATTTCAAGGTTAGTGAACAATGCAAAAACGCTCGCCACAGGCGTGTTTGAGTTTCCACAGGAAATAAAGGGGTGGGTCTTCGAATTCTGGGTTACCCCTGTTAACCACAAAGGATGAACCTCTTTAAAGCCCCCCTCGTCGATAAAAGTAAAGTACATCTATCCGCTTTCCCATTTTGACTTGGAGACGGGATACCTCGTTTTTCCACAGGAAATAAAGGGGTGGGACTCCTTTTAGACACCGACTCAACTCAAATGGGGGAGAGTATCTGGAGAACAACATATTCACTCAGCACCTCAGGGCCAACAGCATTTTCAGGAGGAACAGGGAGATCCTGAGACCATCGTACATACCAGACGAGCTCCCTCATAGACAGCATGAAATAGACCAGCTCGCCTCAGTCCTGGTAACCGCCCTGAAAGGGGAGCGACCATCCAATATACTGATTTTCGGAAAGACTGGCACCGGAAAGACAGCATCAGTGAAGTTTCTCGGGAACGAGATCCACAAGGCAGACTCGGATTTCAAACGTGTTACCTTCATCTACATGAACTGCGAGGTGGTCGATACCCAGTACGGAATTCTGCAGAACATTGGTAACAGGTTCATTGGGGATTTCGACGAAAGAATCCCCTTTACTGGATGGAGCACAGAAAGGGTCTACAACATCCTGAGGGAGAAAATAGACGAAGAGAGCAAGATCGCAATCATCGTTCTGGACGAGATCGACAAACTCGTTTACAAGAGTGGTGACGACGTCTTGTATCACCTCTCCAAGATCAATGACGACCTAAAGAACGCAAAAGTGTCGTTAATTGGCATATCTAACGATCTCAAGTTCACCGAATTCCTTGATCCAAGGGTAAGGAGCAGGTTGGGCGAGGAGAAGATGGTGTTTCCACCCTATAATGCGGAGCAGCTGAAAGACATTCTTCATCAGAGGGCCGAGCTGGCCTTCTTCAATGACGCCGTAGACTCAGGGGTAATTCCACTATGTGCCGCGCTAGCCGCCCAGGAGCACGGAGACGCAAGGAGAGCCCTTGATCTACTGCGTGTTGCGGCGGAGATAGCGGAGAGGGTCAGCGACGAGCGGATCACCGAGGCTCACGTTTACAAGGCAAAGAACAAAATCGAGCTCGATTGCGTGACCGAGACGGTTCGGACGCTACCGGCGCAATCCAAACTGGTCCTTTATGCGATAATCACGAACGAGGAACGCGGCACCAACCGCCAGACAACGGGGGAGGTCTATCAGACCTACAAGGATCTTGCCAGAATGGCCGGAGTGAGTGTGATAACCCAGAGACGGGTCGCCGATCTGATATCAGAGCTCGACATGCTGGGAATAATTCACGCAAGGGTGAAATCCTTCGGCAGGGGAGGCCGAACGAGGGAGATAGAGTGCAGCGTCTCCACAGCCGATACCAAGAGGATCCTGGAGGAGGATGAGATGTTACACGATCTGAAGAAATACAAGCCCAAGACTCAGACAACCCTCATCTGATCTTCTTCTTTGGCCCCTTCTTCTCGGGCTCGCAGGCAACATCCGAAAGACACTCATCTTTTTCTTTGCTGGAACGCCTCAGACCGAACCTCTTGGTCCACGCCCAGATGTCCACCCCCCTGTGCTTCATTATGACCGTCGTCACATCGAGCACTATCGGCACTCCTATGATTATCCCCAAAGTTAGCCAAAGGTTCGTGACACTATTCTGAGGAACGTTATCTGGGGCTTCGCCGGTCACCCAAAGCTTGAACAGGCCGAACCATGGAAGCTCCCCCCTTGCCGCGCCCAATACCCAGTTGTATTGTATGGGCTCCCTGCAAATGGCCAGCTGATCATAAAGACCCACCAGCTCACCCCCCTGGTAGGCCATGTTGTGGTCCCCCATGGTAATAAAACCGCTGTGAGGGACACGCCCTCTGCCATGGAAATAATTGATCAAAGCACCAAGATCCAAATGGATCGTGACCTCCATGTATCCTATGTCATATATCTCCACTATGCCATCAAGGTTCCACCAGACCTGCTGGCTGGATCCAAGCACATTCCACTGATCCGCGGGTATGTCCGCCAGTTCTGGAACATCGAAACCGCCTCCGGTGGTGTTGTACTCCACTCTGCACATGGTCCTATGGATGATCGATTTGTAGTTGGGGTTACCGTATCGTTGATAAATGATGACGTCACCATATTCCCCATAGGTCTGGTACCCAATTTCTTGGCCCTGAAGGTAGGTAATGACGGTAGCGGGGTCCTTTTCCTTGACCAAGACCAAGTCTCCTGTGTCAATTATGCCGATGAAGCTCCTATCGCTGGAGTGTTGCATGCTGTCGGATTCCACCACGACCATCGGGGGCCATTTCCCAGTGTAGGCATAGAGAGAAGCCATGATGATAACGACCACAACAACGGCCACTATCACGCCCTTGATGGCACCAGGGATGCCCTTAGATCTCCTGTCCTCTTGGGGCACGGGGCTTCAAACGTATTTTCATTATTTATATTTGTAGTAATGGCGCTAACTTGGTCAGGCACTGTTCATTGCCCTCAAGGAAAAAAGCGAAATACCCTGGAGAAGTTGACTTGTTAGATGGAAAGACCTGACAACGACACGTACTTCATGATGATGGCCGAATTAGTATCCAAGAGGTCGACTTGCCTCAGACGTCAGGTGGGGGCTGTCATCGTCAAGGAGAAGCGAGTGCTCAGCACTGGTTACAACGGTGCACCCAAAGGGATTAAACACTGCGCCGAGGTTGGATGCGTCAGGGAGAAGAACAACGTCGAGTCCGGTACCAGGCACGAGCTGTGTAGAGGTGTGCATGCCGAGCAGAACGCGGTCATCCAGGCAGCTTATTTCGGGGTGTCTATTAAGGATAGTAAAATCTACACCACGGCATTCCCCTGCGTTCTATGCGCCAAGATCCTGGTGAACGCCGGGATCAGGGAGGTCGTGTATATGGACGATTATGTGGACAACCTCTCGAAGAGCATTCTAGACGAAAGCAAAGTCAAGGTCAGGCGCTTCGATATGCACCCAAGTAGGTAAATCATTGGGATATTCGTAGGTAGGAACACCCAATCAACGGGCAAATCGAGGATGTCCCCTACATATGATGCATCAAACTACGATTTACATCTTTAAAGAGAATTTTCGACAAGAAAAACATGATAAACGGCATTTAGAAGAGCAGCTCCCTCTAGTTCTAGCTAACCGACTGGACAAAGCATCAAAAATTCGACTGATGTCGATTTCTTTCGGCTACGACATTCGCACTTTGGGAAATACTATAAGTATCATGAGCCTATTTCCCCCGAAATCTTACGGGGAGAGGCACTTGAGTCGGGCTGATATACTCCTTAAAATAAAAAACGCCGAACAGGATGCCCAGCAGATACTTTTTGAAGCTCAGGAGAAGCAGAAAAACATCGTCTCCTCAGCTCGAAAGGAAGCCGTTGATATGGTGCAAAAGGCTGAGGCAAAGCTTCGAGAAGAACATAGTTCTGCCCTTTCTTCAGAAAGAGACCGCGTTGCCGGTCTCCGGAACGAGCTTTTAAAGAAGGGAAAGGAAGAAGCGGCGGCGATAGACAAGAGATCTAGCGAACTCGTCAAGAAGGCTAAAATCCACCTTAAATCACTGTTCGAGAGGACAATAGATGCTACTTCCTGAGTCAATGACAAAGATTCTCATCGTAGGCTCGAAGGAACAACTCGAGAGGACAATAGAGCTCCTCTACGATATGGAATCTGTTCACCTCGTCGATTTTTCCTCAGAGGAAGAGGGAATGAGCCTGGGGGCGCCCCTAAAACAGGCGTCATCAGCGTCCCAGAAGCTCCTCAAGCTCAGGGCGGTTGAGAAAGACCTTGAGATCGAGGAAGGGTCAGTAGAAGAGAAAGTGACCGCTGAGAGGATTCGGAAGGAGTTCGACGAAGCCCTGACCGCCCTTCAGATAGAGACGGCCGGCGTGGCAGACTCCAAGAACAAGATCCAGCAGCGGCTCAGTGAGCTTGATTCCAAGAAGAAGGAGCTTGAACTCTTCCGAGGGCTGCCCCTGGACCTTGACCTCTACAAGGGTTACGAGAGCATCACCGTCTTCGTTGGACCGGTGAGGGCGGATCCAGAGGGTGTTTTGAGAGAGTCGCTGGAGAACTTCGAGCTTTTCAAGAGCGCAGGTGCCAAGCACGTTGCGCTGTTCGTAGATAACAAGGAGGCAACCGAGGCTCAGAGGCTCCTGGTCCAGAACGGTTACTCCGAGGTCGCCATTCCCGAGGGTGAGGGCAACCCAGAGGACATCATCAACACAATAGAAAAGGAGGAGGCCCAGCTCAATGAAAAACTCGAAGAGGTCTCCGGCGTTCTTGAGAAACTGAGGGATAAGCACATTTCCTTCGTGCTGGCGGCCGATGAGGAGCTGAGCATCGAGGTCGAGAAGGCGGAAACACCCCTCCGCTTCGGAGCGACCGAACACGCCTTCGTGATCGACGCATGGGTCCCGACCAAGAAAGTCAAGTTCATAGAGAAATCACTAAATGATGGGGTAGGCGGCGACATCCACCTGGAGATCCTGAAGGAACAGGATCGAAAGGGAGAGGAGGAAGCCGAGCACAAGGGTGAGGAAGACCCTGACAATGTGCCGGTAGACTTCGATAACGGAAAGACGGTCAGCAGGTTCCAATTCCTCATCGAGCTGGTCTCGATGCCCAAGTACAACGAGGCCGATCCTACCTGGCTTGTTTCAATATTCTTCCCACTATTCTTCGGCTTCATGGTCGGAGATGTGGCTTACGGTCTTTCTTTCCTTATACTAGGATGGCTAGGACTGAAGAAGTGCACCACTCCTGAGTGGCGCACGATCTCGACCATGCTCTTCTACGGAGGTATTTGGGCCACCATCATTGGTCTTTTCTTCTTCGGAGAAGCGCTGGGTATGCACTTTGCCCCGACCGGACACGAAGGGGATATAACTTGGACAGCGCTCTTCCACCAGATGGGCATTGAATTCGAGTTCCCCCACCATATTGACCTCGGGTTCACGGCCATACCCCTGGGGATATACAGCAAGCTGCACGATGTGAAGATATTGCTGTACATCAGTCTGTGGATTGGCGTCGCCCACTTGTTCGTGGGTTTCGTCATGGGCGCGGCCAACGTGGCTATGAGACATGGTGCCAAGGAGGCTTTGTTCGAGAAAGGGAGCTGGATGCTCATACTCATCGGTGGTGTGATGTTCGGCCTGGAGATGATAAACATCCTGATTCTTGGTCAGGATTTCGTCCTGGGTCCGATATTCATCGGCGGCATCGCCCTCATCATAGTGGGCACAATACTCGCCGTAAAAGCCGAGGGAGGGGCTGCAATACTTGAGCTGCCCGAGCTCATGAGCAACATCTTCTCCTACACTCGTCTTACCGCCATTGGCATGTCCAAGGCGGGTATGGCGCTGGCCTTCAATACCATCGCCATCGTGCTGATTGCCCCCGGTGGGGGAATCATGATCGTATTCGCCCTCTTGATCTTCATAATAGGACATCTGATGATCTTCATCTTGGCGATACTCTCGGCAGGACTGCACGGCATCAGGTTGCAGTATGTCGAGTTCTTCACCAAGTTCTTTGAGGGCGGCGGGTCGAAGTTCAACCCGCTCAAAATCGTTAGGAAGTACACAACGGAGGTGTGAAGAAATGGCAATAGAGGCAGGGCTAATCGCTCTGGGTGCAGGACTCGCAGTAGGTCTAGGTGCCCTTGGCTCCGGTATCGCGGAGAAGGACATCGGTTCCGCTGCTATCGGCGCTATGGCCGAGAACGAGAAGCTGTTCGGTAAGGGTCTGATCCTTACTGTGATTCCGGAGACCATCGTCATCTTCGGTATGATCATCGCTATCCTGCTCTGGACGACTATCGGTACAGCGTAAGCTGATTTGAACGGGGCCGTTTCATGGCGCTAGACAAAGTAGTTAAGGATATCATAGACAGCGCCAGGCGGGAGGCTGGCGCGCTCATCGAGCGCGCCGAGGAAGAGAAGAAAGCGATCCTCGGGGAATCTGAAGAGCAGATCTCCAAGATGCGCAAAGCGCAGGAGAAGGAGCTCGAAGACACCCTCAAACGCCTTCGCCGGCAAGAAATATCAAGTGCCGAGCTTGAGGCAAAGAAGATCGTGCTGAACAAGAAGAAGGAGATCCTAGATCGCACCTTCGAGGAGGCCTTGAGTGAGCTCTCGGCCATGCCCTCCAATGACAAGACACGGGTGTACCGGAAGTGCATCGACGCTGCTAAGACAGTCATTCCCAGACCGAATGTCTACTGTCCTAGAGGAGATTCAGCACTGCTGAATGGCGTCCAGGGACTGGGTACCATCAACGAAACGGACATCGAGGCCGGACTCATACTCGAGAACGAGGATGGGTCTGTACGTCTAGACTACCGTTTCAGAAACATATTGGAAGGCATATGGGAGCAAGAACTCAAAGAGGTCTCAGAGATCCTGTTTGGGTGAGAATATGGTCTTAAACTGGGGTAGAAAGGGTAACTATTCGTACGCCTGCGCAAGGGTGAAGGCTAAGAAGAGCCTTCTGCTGACCAGGGACAACTACCCCAAACTACTCATGATGGACCTGAACGAGATCGGTCGGTTCCTTGGGGAGACCCAGTACCAGAACGAGATGGCGGAGTTGGCATCCCGGTACTCTGGTGTGAACCTGATTGAACTGGGCACAAGCCGAAATCTGGCAAGGATGAACTCCAACGTGCTTGGATTCTGTACGGGGGAACTCAAGGAGATGATCGAGGCCTACCTTTTCAGGTGGGATTTCTGGAACATCAAGACCATCTTGAGGGGCAAGTTCTATGGGGCTACGGCCGAGGCGATTCAGGAGGATCTTGTCCCAGCAGGCAAGCTCAACGAGGAGTATCTGAACTCGCTGATCGCTATGGAGAGCAATGTAGAAATATTAGAGGCGGTCAGGAGAAAGGAGGGTCTGAGCATCCCAGATGATGTGATGACCATCTTCGAGGAGTCCGGATCCCTTCAGTCCATAGAGGATTTCCTGGATAAGATCTACTACACCAGGCTGTTCGAGAGAATCAAGCCAACCAGCAAGCCCATGAAGCTATTCCTCTCCTTCATGAGGAGGGAGATCGATGTTACTAATGTTCGTACGCTTCTCAAGTTGAAGCGGGCCAAGATCCCCGCGGAGAGGATGTGCGACTTGTTCATCGGAGGGGGTGAGGAACTCAGCATAAATGAGCTCACTCGGCTGGCAGGGATAGATACCTTCGAGCAAATGGTGGATGAATTCAGCAAGTTCAGCTTCTTTGAAAACATCAGCGAGGGCCTGGAGGAAGCCAAGAAAGGTGACTCGTTGACAACGGTCATGCGGGAGCTGCAGAGGCATCTCATGAGACAATCTGAGAGGTTCTCTCACATCTATCCGCTGTCCGTGCTTCCCGTTCTGGATTACTTGATAAGGAAGAAGATTGAGGTTGAGAACATCAGGATCATAGCTCGCGGAAAAGAAAGCGGGATGGATTCTGAGGTCATCAAGAGTCTATTGGTGATATAATGGAAATCGCGGTCTTGGGAGATGAAGAATTCGTGCTTGGTTTCAGACTCGCAGGTCTGAAGCGTATCTATACCGCGGGTCCTGATGACTATGAGGATAAAATGCTGGAACTCCTCAATGATTCCAGCATAGGCGTATTAGCTATAGAATCATCGGATCTTGAATATCTTAGCTCCAACGTCAGGTTGAAGGCGATGGAGAGCATCGCGCCCGTCGTGGTTCCGGTGGGCGTAGAAGAAGGAGACCTTCGAGAAAAGGTCAAGAGAGCCATTGGCGTTGATTTGTATAAAACCGAGAGGGATTGAAATGGCGAAATTGGGAAAGATTTACAGGATCGCCGGGCCGGTGGTGACCGCCCAGGGCATCTCACCCAGAATGTACGATGTGGTACAGGTGGGTGGAGAGCGCCTGATGGGTGAGGTCATCAAGATCGTCGGTGACAAGACGGTCGTCCAGGTCTACGAAGACACCTCCGGACTGAAGCCGGGGGAGGAGGTCGTGGATACTGGGCAGCCCCTGGTTGCCGAGCTGGGACCCGGACTCCTGGGTAGCGTGTATGACGGTATCCAGAGACCTCTCCCAAACCTGCTGAAGGCAATGGGAGACTTCATCAAGAGGGGCGTTTCTGCCCCAGGCCTGGATCACCAGAAGAAATGGGCCTTTACACCCGCCATCAAGAAGGGGGAAAAGGCAGTTCCAGGCCAGACAATAGGCACCGTGCCCGAGAGCAGATTCGAGCACAGGATCATGGTTCCACACGGAGTGATGGGGACCGTTGACGATATCAAGGAAGGGGACTTCACCGTCGATGATATTGTGGCGACCATTGGCGGAAAGGAGGTCAAGATGATGCAATACTGGCCAGTAAGGAGGGCCAGACCGTTCGCCAACAAACTCCTACCCGACATCCCTCTCATCACAGGTCAAAGGATCCTCGACACCCTCTTCCCACTAACCAAGGGCGGTACTGGAGCCATCCCCGGTGGATTCGGAACTGGAAAGACGGTTACCCAGCAGCAACTGTCCAAGTGGAGCGATGCCGAGATCGTGGTCTACATCGGATGCGGCGAGAGGGGTAATGAGATGACAGAGGTTCTCACCACATTCCCCGATCTGGAGGACCCCAGGACTGGTGATCCCCTAATGGAAAGGACCGTCCTGATCGCCAACACATCCAACATGCCTGTGGCGGCTAGAGAGGCCTCTGTTTACACGGGTATAACAATGGCAGAATACTACCGCGACATGGGATTCGATGTGTCGCTTATGGCCGACTCCACATCCAGGTGGGCGGAGGCCATGAGGGAAATCTCCTCCCGTCTTGAGGAGATGCCCGGTGAGGAGGGTTATCCCGCGTATCTCGCGGCGAGGCTCTCCGAGTTCTACGAGCGTGCCGGACGGGTAAAGACCCTCGCAGGAGAGAACGGATCGGTTTCGGTGGTGGGTGCAGTTTCTCCCCCAGGGGGAGATCTTTCCGAGCCCGTCACGCAGAACACACTGAGGATCGTGAAGGTCTTCTGGGCCCTGGACTCCAAGCTTCGCGAGAGGAGGCACTTCCCCGCAATCAACTGGTTAACATCCTACTCACTGTATGTCGGGAACGTCAACAACTGGTTCCGTGAGAACGTAGCGGACGATTTCCCCGAGCTAAGAGGATGGACCATGGAGGTCCTGCAGAGAGAGGCGGAGCTTCAGGAGATCGTTCAGCTTGTTGGTTCCGATGCCCTGCCCGATGAGCAGAAGCTCATACTGGAGATTGCCAGGATGATCAGGGAGATCTTCCTTCAGCAGAACGCGTTCCACCCCGTCGATACTTACACCCCGCTGTCCAGGCAGTACGAGATGCTGAAGACCATCAAGCGGTTCAACGACATGTCGATGAAGGCCCTGGATGCAGACATGCCAGTAGATGCAATCATAGACCTTCCCGTGAGGTACCGCCTTACCAAGTCCAAGTACGAAGAGAACGTGGACCAGGAACTCAAGGAAGCCATCAAGGACATGGACAAGCAGTTCGCAGAGCTGGGAGGTAGTGCATGATTTCAAAGGAGTACAGGACTATCACTGAGATTGCAGGCCCGCTCGTTTTCGTAGAGAAGACAGAGCCGGTGGGATATCAGGAGTTGGCATCAGTACAGCTCCCCGATGGAAACATCAAGCGTGGCCAGGTTCTTGACACCTCTGACGACATCGTTGTGGTCCAGATCTTTGAAGGTACCGCCGGAATTGAGAAGGCGTCCGCGGTCAAATTCCTCGGGGAGACCATGAAGATGCCGGTTTCCAAGGATATGCTTGGAAGGATCCTCTCGGGGTCCGGAGAGCCCATGGATGGGGGTCCGCCCATAGTGCCTGACGATCGACTCGATATCGTGGGCGCGGCGATCAACCCCTTCGCTCGGGATAATCCAGAGGAGTTCATCCAAACCGGTCTGAGTACCATAGATGGTATGAACACCCTTGTCCGCGGACAGAAGCTGCCCATATTCTCAGGAAGCGGGCTTCCCCACAACGACATCGCGCTTCAGATCGCCAGACAGGCCAAGGTGCTTGGAGAACAGGAAGAATTCGCCGTGGTCTTTGCGGCCATGGGAATCACCAACGAGGAAGCGCAGCACTTCATGCAGGACTTCGAGAGGACGGGCGCTCTGCAGAGAGCCGTCGTCTTCTTGAATCTTGCAGACGACCCCGCGATCGAGAGAATAATCACTCCTAGGCTTGCTTTGACGACCGCAGAGTACCTGGCATTCGAGCTGAACATGCAGGTGCTGGTCATATTCACAGACATCACCAACTACTGTGAGGCGCTCAGACAGATTGGAGCAGCCAGAGAGGAAGTTCCAGGAAGGCGCGGATATCCCGGATACATGTACACCGACCTTGCATCCCTGTATGAGCGTGCTGGTAGGATCAAAGGCAAGGAGGGCTCTATTACCCAGATCCCGATCCTATCCATGCCCGGTGACGACATCACCCATCCGATCGCAGACCTGTCGGGATACATCACCGAGGGACAGATCGTGGCTTCCAGAGAGCTTCACCGCGCTGGAATCTACCCGCCCATCGATGTGGGGGCTTCGCTATCCCGTCTCATGAACGCTGGTATCGGACCCGGTCATACCCGGGACGACCACAAGGCCGTATCGGATCAGTGCTATGCCGCATACGCGGAGGGGCGTGATCTCAGGGGCCTGGTGGCCATCGTTGGGAAGGACTCCCTTTCCGAGAGGGACCAGAAGTTCCTGGAGTTCGCCGACCTGTTCGAGAAGAAGATCGTAAGGCAGGGACCGGATGAGGACAGGGAAATCGAGACGACCCTGGATCTGATGTGGGGGATACTGGCGACACTGCCCGAAGAGCAACTGGTCCGTATCGACAGGAAGTACATCGAGAAATACCACCCCAAGTACAGAAAGAGTGAGTAGAATGGCCCAGAAGGAGGTCAAACCAACCAGGTCCGAGCTGCTTCAGATCAAGAAGAAGATCAAGCTCACCCAGGCAGGTCACAAGATCCTCAAGATGAAGAGGGACGGACTTGTCTTGGAATTCTTCAAGATCCTTGAGCAGGCGAAGGAGATCAGGCAGAAGGTGGTCGATGACTACCAGGTCGCGATGGACAAGATCGCCGTGGCCAAGGCGGTCGATGGCGTTCTCGCCGTCCAATCAGCCGCCTTCGCCCTCAAGTCACACCCCGAGATCAAGCTCCGGAGCAAGAACGTAATGGGCCTGGTGGTTCCCGAGATAGAGACCACCTCCATCAAGAGCAAGGTGGATGAGCGTGGCTACGGCGTTATCGGAACATCGAGCTACATCGACGAAGCCGCCGACGCGTTCGAGAACCTGGCAGAGACCATCGTTCTTGCGGCCGAGGTGGAGACCACCATGAAGCGGTTGCTTGACGAGGTGGAGAAGACCAAGCGAAGGGTGAACGCTCTCGAGTACCGCGTCATCCCCGATCTCCAGGAGGCGGAAGCATTCATAGAGTTCCGCCTTGAGGAGATGGAGAGGGAAAACATCTTCCGCCTGAAGCGCATAAAGCAGAAGGCGGAGGCTGCGGTCAAGTAATGTTCCGAGACATGGATCCCCAGAGGAAGAGAGCGCTGATGATTCGTGCAGCGCAGCTCGTGGCCTTTCTCATGCTCATCATGGGCTGGATATTCATACTAATCTTCTGGAACTATTGATTCTAAACCCCTTCCCCATTACTGTTTTCCAGGGCAGCACTAAGAATTGAAATCCATCATTGTGCTTCTTCCAGTTCCCAGGTGGATGATGGGGACCTTCGCCGGATCTGGATTAAAATTGTGCATTCTCTGGAAGGAAGTCTGGGCCTGCCAGGTGGAGGCGTTGATAAGCTTCACCCCCCGGTACTCGGACAAGCCTGCGCCGTGAACGTGCCCGGTTACGAAGATATCAGGAACTTGGTCTATGACCAGGTAATCCTCCTTCTCTGGGGCCAGGGGGGTCTTGCCTCCATACATTGGTGAGAGATGCCTGCGCTTCAGCATCTCCTTCATGGCCTCAATTGGCGTCTCGTAACTCAAGGACTGGACGTTATTGATTAGGTCATCCATGCTCCTACCATGGTATGTGAGAATGGACCGTCCCTCGATCTCAAGGAGGCAGGGATTACCAACGAATATTATCGAAGAGTCGAAGAGATCAGTTATCTTCTGCGAGAATGTGGGTTGGGGCTCCGCCGGACGCACCGCATCGTGATTCCCAGGTTGTACGACGAGTTTAATCCCGTCAGGAATGTCCTTGAAGAATTCTGAGAGTCTCTCGTATTGCTTGAAGATGTCGTCTATCTCCAGCTCATCCTCCTGATTGGGGAAGATGCCGATGCCGTCCACGATATCACCCGATATCACCATGTACTCGATCCCATCCTCCTTCCAGGTGCTCCTGAGCCAGGAAACCATTCGCTCCCATTGCTTCTGAAGGAAAGTGTTGCTGCCAACATGTATGTCTGAGACGAACGCAACCGACGCAGAAGAATCGATGGGCTGGAGGGTTTTCGTCAGAGGGATGTCAGGTCTGATCAGTTCTTCCACGATGACCATATCGCCTTTTGCCGAGGTCTTGCCTACGATGCCGATGACTTCGTCTGGAATGATAGACTCGTTGATGAGATCCGAGCTCTTCGTGATCAGAGCCAGGCATCTGCTTTCCTCATCCTCGACCTCAAGCATCTTGTGGCCGTTCTTGGTGCTCCTCACCTCATTCACCATGGCAATGAAGCGGACCTCCCTGGACACCTTTATGGCCTTTTCGATTGAAATGGAGCCCGCGAGCTCTCTCCTCCTCACCAGCATCTTCTTGATCTTGCGGAAGCGGTCCAGGAAACATCTGGCAAAATCGGTGATATCGCCCTCGCAGCAGGAAAGGCCGGTAACGTCCCGGAGGATCCTCACTTCCGTCTCCTTCCTGGGAATGACGGGGGCCGGAGGATCGGGAAAAGCCTCAATCACCCCGTTTGGCACAAGGTCGTCTAGCGTCAGAATAAGGGGCTTCTGGGGCATCATTGAAAGCGCCGTCTTCGCATAAGTCAACGGATCATTCTGGCCAAGAAGGTAATCTATGGCGTCGGGCTCCAGAAGTACGCCATCGCTTGCGAGTGCCTCCAAAACACGTCCCTTCATCTTCTCTTATGGGTTAGGGCCAACTCCATAATTAATCTTACGAAGAAGACCTGGATTGATGCACGCGTCGATAATCAAGATTAAAAGATACGGACTCTGGCGAATTTCAAGATCATAGAGAACCAATAAAGCATCAACATTGACGACCGTTGCCCCGAAAGATTCAAGACACCCACCCCATTATCCCCGAATATGCCCCAGGTCACCGTGCGGGTCAGTTGTTTCCCTACAGAGGATCCCGAGAAAGTGAAGCAGGCAATCCTCAATATCTTTCCTGGAAGCGCGTTTGAAAAGGGCGAGACAGGTTACTTCGCCAAGACCACCTCATTGGAAAGATTCAAAGAGGTTCTGCGAGACCTCAGAATTCTAGATACCGCAAGGACCAGGCTCCTTAAAGGAAGAGAAGGCAACCGAACGGCCTTCGCTCTGAACAAGCAGGTGGCCTATGTGGGAAAGGTGAGCTTTGTGGAAGAGAGGTTGGCCTTGGGAAGCATTGATGTGGTAATCGATGATGTTGAGCTTGGCGCTGTCATTGACGATATCGCTCCAAAGACGGTCGACGGGGAGATACCATGATCTCTGTGTCATCGCCAGTCTTCTCGCTGTTGGACTTCGAGATGGCACTGGGTTTCATCAATCAGCATTTCGACGCCTGGGAGGTCATGGGGGAAGGGCAGCATTTCCTTCCTGAGGTGGAGAAGCGGTTTCTGGACGTCACATCCTCCTACGACATGAGGTTCTCAGCCCATGCCCCCATGAGCGATGTGAACATTGGTTCTCTGAACCCTCGCATCAGAGAGGCAGGCGTTGCTGAACTGATCAGGGGTTTGCAGGCTGCCGATCGTATGGGTATGGACACCTACACCTTCCATCCTGGTTTCTGGTCACCAATTGGTCTGCTGGCTAAGGAGAAGGTTTACGAGGCAATGCAGAAATCCCTCGCTGAAATCGATAGAGCCGCAGATGATTTCGGAGTCAGAGCGGCCTTAGAGAACATGCCAGATTTTCCATTCTCGATGTGTAAGCGTCCCGATGAACTATTCTACCTCATAGAGGGGACCAACATCGGAGCCTGTTTTGATATCGGCCATGCGAACGTTTCAGGCACGCTTGACCGCTTCCTTGATCGCTCTCGGGATTTCGTGAACCTCCACATCCATGATAACACTGGGACGAGGGATGAGCATCTTCCCATAGGTGATGGGAGTATAGATTTCCAGGCCGTCCTTCGAGGACTGAACGGATACGATGGAAAGATGGTGATCGAGTCGAGGTCGCTCAACGACGCTATTAGAGGCAAGAGAACCTTGATGGATCTTATGGATTCGGTCTCCTAGTTCTTTCTACCACACCTCAGACAGTAGAAATCCCCGTCTTTGTATCGAGCCTCGGTGTTCCCGCAGTATTTACAAGAGAACCCAAAGCTTTGTTCCCAGGCGACTCTGGGCGCAGGCGCCATGTTTTGTCTGTGTGCTTTCGATGCGTAATAATCGCTGGGAGCATAGATCATTGGCTGAGGTTTCGGCCTAAGCATTTTCGGAGGCCAGAATTCCTTCCCCATGACGAACCCTATCACCTTGGTCGCATAGTAGTAGAAGTAGCAGGAACCGACCGCTATCCAAACCAGCATCGCTATCCCAATGACAACGCTCACAACCAAGTCCTGGCTGATCTCGATCGGTATTGACAGGTAATCGAACGTAAAATGCAGCATTATGGATGCATACAAGCCCACCCTCAGGAACAGGTATCCAAGAACTAAGCCTGCTAGGAAGGTCGGGGGGATCTTGAACGCGTCCCAAGAAGTGAGATGTGCAAGGGCAAAAACTGATGAGGAGAACAGTATCAGTATGATTTCTGGCCGATCCAGCTTGAAACTTCCTCCCAGGAAATATGATTTCCAGCGCATTTCACCCTTTCGCATCAGATCAACGAAGATTAGTGGTATTCCAATGAACAGAACCCTGGTGATCAATTCTTCCCAGACCGAGGCGTTGGCAAAGGCGAACAGTGCCTTCCAAAGGTCCCCTTGAAAAGCGGGTGTCTCGGGAGTAATGCCTACCGCTTCGAGGGCTATGTAGTAGAAGAAGTTGAATGCGAGCAAGGTGAAGAAGAAGGTACCCACCACATACAGGGGGCTATGCCCCTTTTTCAGGGGGCGGATCCTCAGCTCCTCGGTGAAGGTGGGCCAGCTCTTCCAGACGATCCATATGAAGGATGCCGTGATGATTATTACAAGCAATATGTGGTAGGCACCTAGCACGTTACCGCCGATCTCGATAAGCTCCACTATCCATGGAGTCACGATGTAAAAGGCAAAGGTCGAATCATCGATACCTGGCAGCACGATGGAGATGCTCCATATCAGTATGAATATGTTGACCGTCAGCAGAATGAGCAGTATCAGGGTGGAGTATGCAGCAACGCCCCTACCCACATCAATAAGCGTCGGTGAGCTGGGTAGTGGCCTGTATTGAGGTGGAGGCGGAAGTGGAGGTGAAGGTGACACAGGCATCTCTTTCAACTTGTTACCACAGTATGGGCAGAACACCGCATCGTCCGGTATGGTCATTCTGCAGATGGGGCAGGTCGGGGCAAGTTCTCCACCGATTGGGCCCGTCTCCCCCAAACTCATAGCGCTATCATGCCCAGATTTCTATTTCTAGATGTCGGTTCATCAATCATTCACGATTATTCCCTGATTTCAGTCGGTTTCCGATAATTCGAAATAATACTGCGATTTATGGATATTATTTGATACTTGATGCGCTTCCCCAAGCCTATCGGAAACTTTGAAGATGTAAAAGATTAATAAGGACTTCACAATCCATCCTCCAATTTAATAGGAGGCCTTTGATGGAGGAGAGCATCGGGACAAAAAGGATAGATTTCGTAACAATTTCCGCAGACAAGATATCCTTCGGCCGAAATAACTTTATCGAGGTTGCGAGGAAAAGAGCTGTCACGGACGACGGTGAGAATGAGTTTATTTCCATTTCGAGAGGATACTACCTCCCCGATGGTACAGAACGATTTAAGAAGTCCCTGACTATCCCGGACGAGGCGGAAGTAAAGGAGTTCGTTATCAGCAGAATAACTGACCTCTGAGCCCTTATTTAGGGTTTCTTTTTCTATTTCGAGCTAGTAACAGTTCGAGGTAGGATTTTCTCTCGCTGCCCTCTAATCCTAGCCGTTCCATGGTCTGGAAGATCATTATCCTGCCTGCTTCCACCGATTCCCCTTTATACTCGAGCTCGACGAAATCCCCCAACCCCTCAACCCTATCCAAGGAGATCTCGATCTCATCCAGCATTAGTATCCTCCGACTCTTGCGAATGGTCATGACCTCTTCGAACCCTACTTTCTCCAGGATGCCCCTCACCTTTGGGTCAACGTGGATCTCCAATTCCTCCCGTGTTTTCGTCTCCCCGTCAAGCTTAGGTCCCTTGTAAGTGAGTTTCCATTCTTCTCCGGACCTTCTGATTCTAAGAGCCTCGTCGTTTTTGCCGAAATCTCTGCAGGGGTGAGCCAAATAGACATCTTCCTGGGTGACCTCTCCGACAGCTCTAGCACCCCGTTTCATCAGCCTATCCTCCAATTCATCCAAATCGTAGCAGGGGACCTTCACTTCAACCTCAATATCCGGGCACATAAGACATGGACTTTCATTCCAGCTAGATTACTCTTTGCTTTAGAACTGGAAAGTACTTTCCGTCGATTAGAAACGGATATCTATTGTAACCTCAATTCAGGGGAGGAAGGGGGAAACCGCATTGGGCGAGAGATCTCTAGGTCTCATGCACGTATACACCGGAAATGGAAAGGGCAAATCCTCGGCAGCCTTTGGTCTGGCGCTCAGAGCATGGGGACAGGATCTCAGAGTCTGCATTATCCAATGGATAAAATCCACGGAATACTCTGGTGAATTCAAGGCGGTGAGTTCGATCAAGGGAATGGAGATAAGACAGTTCGGAGCCGGTCGATTCTTCGGTAACGGAGCCCCCTCTCCAGAGGATGTACGGCTTGCTGAGGAGGGTCTCGAGTTCGCTGAGCAGGTCCTTTCATCAGGAGATTATGACTTGGTGATTCTCGACGAATTGAATGTCGCCGTCCACCTCAAGCTATTGGAAGCCGAGGAGGCCGCCAGGGTTCTCAAGGGCAGGGCCAAAGGAGTTGAGGTGGTGGTCACCGGAAGGTACGCACCCCCAATCTTCTATGAGATATCTGACTACATAACTGAGTTCCTTGCCGTGAAGCATCCGTTCGAAAAGGGGATGCCTGCCAGAAGGGGTATCGAATACTGACGAGGTCTCAATCAATCATAGAGTCGTTCTCTTTTCTTAGTTCGGAGATACATCATGAACCGCACCTCTTCATTGGGGTACATAGAGCGAAGACCTTCATCGTCACCCTTTTTCAGCAGGTCCAGGGCCAGAGGCTGTCCACGCGTCATCATGTAGATGAGCTTCAACGCTTCGGGATCCATATCGGAGCCGAACATGTCTTCCACACACTCATATCCCAGACGTCCCAGGTACACCTCTACCACCCTCCCCGCGTCAACGTCCTCCTTCTGGTAGAATCTATTGTATGAGGGATTGTCTCTTCTCATGGCTACCATCAGCTTGGTGCATCCCCCGGACAACCTTCTCATCAGATCCATCATGGCGTCCACACCATCCTCTGGTATCAGGTGGTAATTATCGAAGCAGAGTATGGCCCCCACGTCATTCAGCTCTACCAATTCCTCATCGGATATGGTCTTGACGAAGGCACTGACCTCTCGTTCGATACGAGTTCTCGATCCATCATTGGAGAGATCGTGCCAAAGCAGGGGCTTGTCCGTCATCTCTAAGGCGATCTTTTTCATGAGGCTTGATGAACCGTATCCCCGGTTAGACAAAACGACCAAGGTTGAAGCCTTGTCCTCCAGGAATTCTTCAGCGATGATTAACTCCTCTTCCCGGTCAAGAACAGGATTCGCGCGGAGCTCACCATCGCACACGATGAACCTGCCCCCTCCAAGTTCCAAGGTCTTTCCGTCTCTGGCAGAGTCGATCAGATCGAGGAGGCTGATATTTGGTGTTTCTAGAAGCTCTGAAACCCCCATACGCTCAGTCCTTCCCCTCGCCCTTACAGTGACTTCGAGGTCGGATGTCTCATCGATCAGCTCTTTTATTTTGGCCAACCCTTTAGATGTGAGCGAGTAGACATTGAGCTTCCTATCCTTGTCCACGACATGCCGCTTCTCCTCGACAAGAAGGCCATCTTCCACCAAGGGTCTTACAACCCTCGTGATATGTGATCTCGGGATTCCTAGCCCTTCGGATATCCCCAATTGAGTGACGCCCTCTCCGGCATGATCATCTGTAACCTCTCTTCTCCTGTCGTAGAGATAAAGCAGCGCTCTGTAACTGGAGGACAACCTGGGCATCTAGATTTTTACAGGAGCGTAATTGTATAAAAGACTGCTCCAGGGATTATTATCCTGCAGATTGGTGGCCGTCCATCAAAGAATGATATTTGGTAATTATCAGACAATTCTTATATACCCACATTGGGAGTAAGTGAAAGCGCAAGCCATCAGGCTGAATCTCTGCAGAGGGAGTATCGATGAAAAGGATTACAAAGAGGAAACACTGGCAGAAACACGGCGTTTCGGAGATCGTGGGCAACCTCTTGATTTTAGGCATAACGGTGACGCTTTTCTCCAGCATCATGATCTTCGTGTCAACGATGCCTATGCCTTCGGAGGAGGTCTATACCGACTTCGGGTCCAGTGTTGATATTGGAGCCAATTACGCAAACGTGACCGTCACCCACGAGGGGGGTCAAACATTGAAGGATTTCCGTACGAATATCTACCTTTTCATCGACGGAACACCCCAGACACTTACATTCTCAGAATTTCACCTGGGTTCAGAATGGAAAACTGGACAGACAGGGTGGTATAATGTAACAGGGGTTAGTTCCACCACCTCCCTCAGCTTGATGGTGGTAGATACGGAGGCCAACTCTGTAGTATATGATGTCACTCTTCGTGGACAGCAAACGAGCTTCGCTCCCATAATCGGGAGCAGGGGAACCAGCCCGTCGACAATCTACGCTGGGACCACCTTCACGCTGTTCGTTAAAGTAATTGATCCAGATGGGAATCTGAACACCTCATCTGTCTACGCAAACGCATCTTCACTGGGAGCCTCGTTCAGTTCCGTTCCCATGACGGACACGAACAACGATGGCATCTTCACCTCTGCACAGACATTCACCGCGCAGGCGACCTGGAATGGCAAGGAGGTAATATTCAATGCCTCTGACATGACAGGCAGGAACACCACCGGTCGATTCGTGATCACCATTACCTCTCAGGGTGGGGGCAGTTCCTACTATGGGCCATATTACAACTACAGTTCTTACCTTGTGAATGGGACCTACCCACCCGACGCAACTGGTGGGGAGAGCGGTGGAACTGGTGGTGTAGTAGGCACCACCTTCTACTACGTCAGGAATGCCGACACACTAGAGATAACGCGTGATTTCGAGCCTGGTGACAGGGTGATGATAGAGGTCTACAGCAATTCCCTCATGAACCTGGCGCTATTGAACAACTTCTACATGTATCATCCGCTAACGGGCGATCCCATGGTCCCTCCGACCAAATCTGACGCATTCACGTACGGCGGCATCTACGCGACCTTCAATAGATATGTCTACAACTTCTCCGCTCCTACTACGCCCTATATTTACACGATCCAAATGAACTTCAAGGACAACACGGGAACCGTGGTCAATATCGCCGATACTATCACGATCTCCGGGGCGGACTATCCAAGGCTCGAGGTCTTTAGGGTGAACCAGACCACTGGACAGTTCGAGTCCCCTTCATCATTCAATCATACCGACACCATTTATGTCAGGATGATCACCCAGAGCGTGGAATCAAACCTCGATAGCGTCTATGTGGGGACGGTCGAGGTCAGTGATTACACCGGCAAGTACATCATCAAGAAGGTGCCAGCAGACTTCTCCGCATTTCCAATAACTGATTACAGTGCACCCATCAGCTCACTTTTCAAGACCAATGGGACAGGTCCCACGCGTCTTGCTGACAACACAGTGGTTCTTGGAACCGCATACACGATATATCTCAGGCCTCAGGATGCGTACCAGGGTTGGTGGTTACCTAGGACGAACGCCTACACCCTAAAGGTGTCCATAGTTTCGGAGATGCCCGGTGAGACCTACCATGACCTGACACTCCAGATTAACATTACCGCGCCTCTCAGCACCACCGACATCGTTACTAGCATTGGATCAGGTAGCTACACTTGGAGCGCCACCGCGGCAGAGTGGGACGACAGCGCGCTCGCATGGTTCAGCAGCACTGAAAGGAGCGATCAGTGGAAGAAGACCACGATCGATGCGAACACCTACAACGGGCCAATCGCGATGGTACTCTCTGACATCGACAACGACGGGTACGAAGATCTGGTCGTCGGTTTCCAGGACAGCTCTGTAAGCCTCGTGTGGTACCGCAATGAGAAGTCAGACGGCTCGGAGTGGTCCGAGACCCCCTACCTCATCAGCTCGGCCTTTGACGCACGGGCTGGTACCCAGAACGCCGAGACAAGCTCCAAGGGAAGCACAAGCGAGGACAATAGCGTCTGGGTTTACAGGACCAGTTGGCCATCCATGAACAGATTCTATCCCGATGATGGAGATTACTCAACTCCGGAGATATGCTCGGACATGGCTGTCGGTGATTTTGACGGCGATGGTGATGATGATATAGTGGCGAGCTTCGTCCACGCGGTCACCTACACCACCGCAAGCAGCAGGAGTAATGCAGGACCTTCGAACTCATACGGAATGTTCTTCAACCGCGGCGTCTACGTCTTCTGGAATGATGGTTCTTGGACGAGGACCACCCTTTACAGCACCACTGACTGGATCGCGAACGGTTGGGACAACGAGGACCGCAATTCCGCGATAATGGACCTCGACACTGGCGACTTCAACCAGGATGGTTACGATGACATAGTCGGAGTCAGTGAGGCCGACCGCGACGGCAATGCAAACGGTGCCACATTCGTCTGGTTCAGCCGCTATCTCGAGGCCTCGGGCGACAAGCAGGAGGGGGCCTTCGGCACCCCAAGCTCATATGTGGAACTCACACCCACCGTAGCTGGTAAGAGACCATGGGATACAAGTGCTCACTACTACAGCACTGAGTACCAGACCCGATATCCAAAGGTTGAGGTGGCCAACATCGACGCCAATGGCTACCCCGACATCGTCAGGACGAGCACCGCTTCAAACATAGTATCGGTGTTCCTTACAATGCCTTCCAGTTCCTCAACTGTCACATTCAACCCATCAGGCGAGTTCAGTCCTGGGCCTGGAGTGGTGGCTCATGTCACTGGCTCAATAACCAACCTCACGGCCAACGACACAGGCTACGAGAATCTCACCGAGGTGTGGAAGAACTATCCCTTGAACACCGGCAAACCGCAGCAAAAAGGTCCCATAGATACCACCGGGGCGAACATCACCGATATAATGAATGACGATGGTGTGACCTACAACGTTGGCGGGGGCAAGCAGATGTGCGTGACCCTGTTCAATATCAGCACCGACTACCAGACCAAAGTGATCTCGAACGCGACAATGCGGGTCAAGTATGCGGTCGAAGCCGGCTATCTTGGATCTGAAAACATTACAATAACCTCATTGGGCTGGGGTTCCGATTATGTTACCAGCATCAAGCCCCTGTCCTCTCAAACAGAGATGGTCGTGGTGACCTATGATCTGCTAGCGGCAGGGGCAGACACCTGGGAAGAGCTGAACGCTCTGAAAGTAAAACTGCTCAACACTGGAGGTGCCGGTGACGGAGCCGTCCTCTTCGATTATGTGTGGGCCGAGGTCTACTTCGTCGAGGGCACCCAGCTAGACTGGGTCTGGACCCTGGAAAATGATTACGACTATCCATTCCACGAGCTAACAGTCGTGGCCAAGTGCCTGGAGGCCAACGGCTCATTCTATCTTCAGTACTCCCCGGACAACACCACCTGGTTCAACCTGACGGACCTCAACGACCGCTCAGAGATAACCGGGACCACCGAGCTGACATATGCTTATTCGATACCCCACAGCACCCAGAACACAATCTATCTCAGGGTTAGGGATAGCGACGCCTCGGCCACCGATTCCTTCAACAACACAATCTGCATGAACATGATAGCATTGGAGCACTACACTCCCCAGGTCACCTGGTCAAACGCCGATCGGTACGATATCGTTGCCACAGATTTGGTGAGTAGTGAGTACATCACAGCCATCGCGGTAGGGGATCTTGGTAAGTTCACCTATGATTACAAGCCGGACAGTTTCCCCGACATTGTTGCCACCACCTCCAAGGTGGGCGCAGGGGACTCCACCCATTCGGTGTACCTGTTCCCTCAGAACCTGGGTGGCGGGGGATTCACCAACGTGATGCGTCTTGACACTCCAGATCTGGCTGCGCAAGTTACAGACAACGCCATGTACAACACAATGAACGTTGCCCTTGGTGACATCGATGGTGACTATGACCTCGATATAGTGCTGGTTATAGGTTACTCCCCAGGTAGATCGGGAGGCACTTCGCCAACCCTCTGGCTGTTGGAGAACGAGCCCCTTCCAGGCGGCTGGCAGTTCGATGACCGGACCATCAACGTGCTGGGCACAGGGGAGTCAGCGATCAACGTGGTTACAGGATACGTGGACCTGACGATACTCATACCGTTCATGGGCATACTGGGCATCGTGATGGCAAGCGCCGTCACCGAGTACGTACGCCGAAAGCGCGAGTGAGCCATCAGTCGATCGACCCTGTCGAAGAAGGGTGGACCAGTTGGACCGCTATGAAGTGATCGTGGCCGGATCGGGCCCATCAGGAAGTCAAGCCGCCAGGCTATGCGCCGATCATGGGATGGAGGTGCTCCTTCTCGAGAGAGCGAGCCACCCCCGTCCCAAGTGTTGCGCTGGAGGTATGCTCGAGCGATCACTCAATCAGCTAGAAGGAGGAATACCATCCCGCTTGATCGAGCGGGAGCTCGACTCGGTCACTTTGGTGAACCAGAATGAAAGGGCCACTTACGACCTGAGGAAGCGGATTGGAGTTACCGTAAGAAGGGAGGAGCTCGACGCACACCTTGCCCGCGAGGCAGAGAGATGCGGTGCGGCCCTACTCGAGAATACCCCGGTCGTTTCTGCAGAACATCTGCCCGACGGTATAGAGGTTGAGACCGATCGCGGGAAGTTCCATGGCCGCTTCCTGATAATCGCTGAGGGGGCCAAGGGCTCTCTGTCCAACAGCCTTCTTGGACCCCGGGAAAAGGACGCTATGGCTGTCGGTCTGGCCAAAGAGTGCGAGGTCGAATCCCCTACGGGCAGCTCACTAATCATCTATCTGTTCGGTAACTCAAGATCGAGAGGGCCGCATGCATTTCCACTGAATGGTGCGGCCTTTCCACTGAAGGGGGCGATCACGGCTTCCGTTGTCTCCAATCAATCCAGCAAGAATCAGCTGCTCGCCGCACTGGATCTCATGGTCGCTGATATCAACAATAACTTCGGAATCAAGAACCGGAGGGACACCTGCGCCCACCCCATCCCGCTGGCTCCCAGGAAGAAGCTATGCTCCAAAGGGGTGCTGGCGGTCGGTGACGCAGCTGGTCTCGTGAGCCCTTTCTCAGGCGAGGGCCTCACCTACGCTTTCAAGAGCGCACGCCTCGCCTTCGAGGCCATTGACAGAGCAATGGAAGGAACTGAAACCCTGATGAGCTATCAGGCCATGTGCAACAGCGAGATAATCTTCCACATGAAGGCCGCCAGATTTCTGAGCCCGATCCTCCATTGGTTCACCGGTCTTACCGACATGGGTGCGCTCATGCGAACTTTTGGTGAGGAAGACGAGCTCCTGGAGAGAATTGCAACCGCGGCCACTGGTGAATACGACTGGAGGCCGGTGCTGAGCAAGGTCATCACGCGCTTCCCTAGGCTATTTTTCTCCTCACTTTGATGTGAGTCTCAGATGAGGTTCAGATATCTCAACGCTGCGTAGACCAGCCCGATGAACGATAAGAGCATCACCTGAGAGGGCTTTCCATACTTCCAGAATAAACAAGCCGCGGCGATGCCCAGGGCAGGGAAGACAATCACATCATGAGGCTCGTCGAATAGTGCAAGGGGCAACAGGGAGGCAATGAAGATCAACGCCGATACCACCTTCTTACCGCCTTCCAGGCCTAGCGTGGTGTAGACCGTCTTGACGCCTCCTTTGAGATCTTCCTCATATCCCTCGATGTCCATGATTATGGAACCCACAACCAATCCCGCAAACACGAAGAACCCCAGCAGAAGGGATTCCGGCCCAAGCGATGGAAAGATCACGCTTCCTGTCAGGTATGGGACCGGAGGATTTCCCTCGATGAACAGGACTTCGCTGTAGGGCGTGAGCGCACCATACAGGAGCGCCAGGAATGTGCCCAGACCCATGAGCATGGGGCTCATCACGTTCTCCTTCAATCTTATCGGCTTGAAAGAGTAGGTCCATGCCAGTACCAATATTATGGCGAGAACAAGGAACTGTTGAGGGGACAGTAGTGCAGAAAGAGCGAGGCACACAAGAACGAGTACCAATGAGAATTCAAGGTATGTTCTGGTTGAAATCATCCCCGATGCCAGTGTGCGTTTCCTCCTGGTAGGTTCATCCGTTCCCCGGTCGCTTATGTCATTCCACATGGTGCCCACCTGCCAGGCCATGATCGCAGACACCATTGCGATCACCGCGAAGCTCAAGTTCACCCAGAACGGTGTTTCCAAAATGCGCGTCGCGAGGTAGAGTCCCCCACTATATTTCCATCCCGCCACGATACCAGCGCCCACGATAATGGAGAAGAACAGCGTTTGGGGCAGACGCATGCTTCGCAGGATGTCCAAGAAACGCCCACGGGTGTTCAAATAGCCAATGGCAAGTACCAGAGCCACCCCCATAAGAAGGTAGTACATCACTAGGAACAGGTGGTACTGGTAGTACTTCGTGAGATCGAAGGCCGGAAACACTGGAACCCCATCCACGCTGCCCACCGGAAGGTAGAGACCAGGGGTGGCCAGGATGAACATGGTCATCAAGGTGAAAAGGACCAAGAAGAAGACCCTTAGGCCGGTGGTCACCCGCCCTGCAACGCTGTACAGGTTCGACCTCTGAGTCCATATGCCATAGGCGAAGAGAGCGAACAGGATGATCACCACCTCGGTAGCCTGGCCAATGTGGAAGCCCTTGCCGCTGAAGTGGAGCAGTGCATCAATGAAGTCCGTGGGAGAGAAGTACTCGTAGTTGTGATCAAGTCCGCTGATGTAGTGGTCTATCCAGGGCGGGAGGATTATTATCCACCAGAAGGTGCAGATGAAATTGACGATCTTCCTAACGCTCCTCTGAGTGAACGCCGAGAGAAGCAGCACAAGGCCCAGGAAGGTGACGACGAAGAATGAAACGTGATGGGCGATGCTGAATATCCAGGGGTGGGAGGTGGTGACGAACTCTTGGTCAAGCAGGAAGTACTCTGAAAGGTCCCTAAGGAGAGCTATGAGGACCACATAGAGGAATATCGTAAGTATGGACAGCCTGTTCCTTTCGAGGTAGAGGACGAACGAATCTATCTTATGACCGAGGCGTTCCTCTATCGTTGCACCTTCCTGGCCCCTAGTCATAGTCTCTCATCGAACACTGTTTATATAAATGCTAGGCGCTCGTTCACAATCTGAATTTTCAGATTATCATCAATCATTTATTCTCCAAGAACTCGATTGGGGGTCGTGTACGATGTGATCGTGTCGGGAGCGGGTCCGGCGGGCTCTGCCGCTGCGCTTGGAACCGCTCGAGCCGGCCTCCAAACCCTCCTTCTGGAGAAGAATCGCCTTCCTCGTCGAAAATGCTGTGCTGGGGGGGTCCTGGGAAGGGCACTGGACAGGGTAGGTCTAGAGATACCCGACGAGATCATCGAGAGGGAGATAAACGGCTTCACGGTGGTCAAAGATGATTTCAGGTTAGGGGTGTCCTTCGATAAGCTCGCAGGGATCACCGTGAACCGAAGTGCATTCGATGCCTTTCTATCGCGATCAGCCTGCAATGCGGGTGCGGAACTCATTGATGACACCCAAGTCGTGAAGGTGAAAGAATCATCATCCTTCGTGGAGGTGATTACTCCTGATGGTTCGCATCGATGCAGGGCGTTCGTAATTGCCGAAGGGGCGGCTTCGAGATCAGCCAGGCAGGTTCTGGGCCCCTATGTCCCCAACGGGCTTGCTCTTGGCCTAGCGTCAGAGATCAGGTTGGAACATCCCCCAAAGGATTCTATTGAGATACATCTCATGGAGACGCCATCTCCCAAATTGAGATGGGGTCCTAATTTTCCATTGAACGGGTGGTTATTCCCGCTTAAGCAAGGAGCAAACATCGGGGTCGTTGGGAGAGGAACTTCGGCCGAGACGCTACGGGATCGAGTTCGAGGAATAGCCGCCAGTGCCTTCGAGGCGATGGGCGGTGACATAGAAGATATGGATATATGCTCCGCACCGCTGCCCATGGTTCCAAGGAAGATCGTATGCTCTGGGCGCTGCCTTGCGACCGGGGATTCTGCTGGCTTCGTGAACCAAATCACCGGTGAGGGAATGTCCTACGCACTTGAAAGCGGTCACCTAGCGGCCAAGGCGGTCGAGGAAGCCCTGTCCACAGGGGACATTCGCAAACTGGAGCGGTATCAGCATTGGTGCGAGGACAGTATCATCCCGGATCTGAGGGCGACCATGCTCATCGGTCCGCTTCTCCACTGGCTGGTGGGTGTGGTCAACACTGAACGCTTCTTCGAGGTGTTCAGTGGCGATGATGAACTCGTGTTGACCTGTCTCCAGATCGCACGGGGCGAGGTCACCTGGATGAGACTGCTCCGTCAGACGATTCGAAAATTCCCAAGACTCTTCTTCTCATCCCTGGTTTGATGCGCTATCCCTTTTCAGATGAAATCCCTTCGAGTTGCGAAAGAACTCCCTCCACCCTCTCCAACTCTATGATCGCAACAACCTCGCTGTACTTCCTGGATATCCTCTTGAGAACCCCGGCCATATGCTCCTCCCTCTCCGCAGCTAGAAGTGAGAAGCCCTTGGAGCGGTTAATCAATGAATCCCAGGTGATGACGAATTCATCCGGTGAAGTACATCTCATCAATTTCTTTCTCAGTCTCTTCAGGAAAAGCGATTCCCGGATGAGGTCCACAGTCCCCACCATCGTACAGTAGGTGGCCGAATACAACTCCTCGTTCATATCGATGGGCAGAATGGGCACGGCGAGTTCCTCGGACACCTCGAGCGCGACCGAGAAACAGGGAGGCGGCAGCCTCACCTCACCAAAACCGCCTAGAACATCAGAATAGAGGGTCTCGACCTCGCTCATATCATATTCAAGGTCTTCATCCATGCTCTTCAAGCCTGCCAGCTCTTCCTTTGATATTGAAACAGCTATAGCTTGGGGGATGGTGCCCTTTACCGCCTCACGGACCTTATCTCTCTCTGAAAGAAGTCCCCTGATCACCGGAACCACAGTAATTCGAGAGGTCCCGATTTGAACGACGCTCATCTTGAATCACTTCTGTTCTCGACCAGATCGAGCAGCTTGTCGGTGTTGATCAGCTTCTTCAGCTCATCCCTTCCAATCAAGGCGGTGCCCTCGACACTCCCTCTGCTCCTGATCCTCTCGATGAATATGACAGACCTCTTCTCGGTGATCCGGGAGATGTCGGTGACCATCCGAGCCTTGTCCTTCAATTTCCTCTCGTCCTTTCCCAGGCCGGTCAGGAACAGTAGGTCATTATCACTGGTAAGAGCCTCGAACGGGCACTTAACGGTGGGCAGAATGGAGAATCCCATGCCGGACAGCATTTCGAAGATCTCCTTGCTGAATATGTCCAGCTCCTGAAGTTCCATTTCATGTCCACTGCACTCCGAGGTCTGTGCCAATGGGTCTATGGGGAGAACCAACGACTCATCCAAATACTCCTCCAGCCTCAGAGCTGCGTCGATCATCGCGCCCATTCCGGATTCGTACATCTGGATGGTTCTCCTTGACACCCCGGCCACCTCGGCTAGTGTGCCAAGACTGATGTTCCTCTCCTCCCGGATACTCTTAAGGCGCGGGCTATCCAGTTTGACATAGAGACCTCCGGGGGCAGCAAAGATGAATGGGGGTACGCCTTCCATAAGGTAGTCGGCCAGTGTCTCCACCGCGATGATGGGCACGCTGAACCGGGAATAGACTATTCCATCCTCTATCTTGCCGGAACCCGAGCGCTCTCCCACGAGCAGAGGCGAGGCTTCCAGTGCCTCTGCAAGAACCTTCATCTCCTCGGCGTTATCCCTCGAGAAAGCATCGACATTGGAGAGGACCTTCACGATCATCAGAGTGTCATCTCGCCTGGCCACTATATCGAAGCTTATGCTTCGCCGGGGGAGCGGTCTTGAAACGTAGAATCCTGTTCTGGCCAGAAAGAATCTCACCCGTTCCAGTAGCTCGTTCCTCTGCACCGAATATTCGAACGGGTTGTTCTTCTATATAATGATTATCCAAAGGTGGAACGATGGAAACAATAGATAAAAATTGGGAAACGCCCCGTGATCACAGGGGCGAAAACCTATCATTCGATCACTATTTTCTTGCTGTTCTTGTGCATCTCGATCCGGGTAAGGCAGACCTCAAGAACGCCGTTGTTGTAGGTCGCCCTTGCGCTCTCGGGATCAACGCAACACGGTAGGTCCAACTGCTTGCTGAACCTATGGGTGGGAGTATCCACCTCTATGTTCAGGGTGTCCTCGGTCGTGTCCAGGAGGATATCTTCCTTCACTACACCAGGAAGTTCCACCACTATCCGGATCCTGTTCTCTTCCTCAATCACATCGGTTAGAGGCTCACGCTTCGACTCCTGGTAGTTGCTGGGGTCGGTGGTGTTCCCGAATTCCTGTATCTTGGGCTTGCCATCCGGTCCCACCCTCATCGAGAATCCGTAGATCATCGGGTTGCCATCGAATGAGGAGTCGCTCTCTGATATCCTCTCGAGAATGCGGTCCATCCTCCTCTTCATATCATCGAACTCATCGTCGATGTCGAGGAAGAAATCGTCCCAGGGACTCCTTTTCTTGTCCTTCCTCATCTCATCACCTCACGTATTCATAATCTTCTGCAAGGGGTTCCACTCTACCTAGCCCCTTCCTGGTCGCCGGCTTGACCTTCTCAAGTGCCCTGATGAAGTAGCTCATCCCGATCTTCTCCTTCTTCAGGTTATCAATGGTTATCTCCTCCCCTCTGGAAACGAATTCCCTTATGGCCAGCATGACAGCTTCGTTGACAAGTGCTGAAAGATCAGCTCCGGAGTAGCCCTCCGTTTTCTTGGCCAGATCATCCAGTTTGACATCGTCCCCGAGTGGTTTCTTCTTGCTGTGGATTTCCAGGATGGCTCTCCTGGCATCAAGATCGGGTGTAGGAACATGCACCAATCGATCAAACCTCCCCGGCCTGAGCAGTGCGGAGTCGATCATGTCCGGTCTGTTGGTCGCAGCGATGACAACCACATTGTTGAGGCTCTCCAACCCATCCATTTCGGTGAGAAGCTGGCTGATCATCCTCTCGGTCACGTGGGAGTCGAAACCCCCACCGCGGGTGGGGGCGATCGAATCGATCTCGTCCATGAAGATGATGCATGGAGACGCCGTCCTGGCCTTGCGGAAGGTCTCCCTGACAGCCTTCTCGCTCTCACCGACCCACTTACTGAGGAATTCTGGCCCCTTCACATTAATGAAGTTGGCCTCGCTCTCCGTGGCCACAGCTTTGGCCAACATGGTCTTTCCTGTACCAGGAGGGCCGTAGAGGAGTACTCCTCTTGGTGTCTGGGCGTTCATGAAGTCAAATACCTCTCCGTATTTGAGGGGCCATTCCACCGCCTCCCTGAGTTCGGTCTTGGCACCGACTAGTCCACCGATCTCGTCCCAATGAAGGTTAGGCGACTCAATGAGAACCTCCCTCATCGCTGAGGGTTGCATCTCTCTGAGGGCATCGAAGAAATCAGCCCGCTCCACATTGATCTTATTCAGAACCTCAATGGGGATGCTCTCTGACTCAAGGTCGAGCTCGGGAAGAATCCTTCTCAGGGAGTGCATGGCGGCCTCTTTGCAGAGCGCCGCCAGGTCTGCCCCAGCGTATCCATGTGTCAAGTCTGCCAACCGCTCCAGATCCACGTCATCGTCCAGGGGCATGCCTCTTGTGTGGATCTGCAGGATCTCCAACCTGCCGTTTCGGTTTGGAATGTTGATCTCGATCTCCCGGTCAAATCTTCCAGGTCTCCTGATGGCGGGGTCAAGTGCGTTCGGCCTGTTGGTGGCCCCGATCACTACCACTTTCCCTCTGGTCTCCAATCCGTCCATGAGGGCGAGAAGTTGGGCAACCACCCGCCTTTCCATCTCCCCGGTCACCTCATCTCGCTTGGGTGCTATCGAATCAATCTCGTCGATGAATATGATGCTAGGGGCGTTCTCCTCAGCGGATTTGAAAAGCTCCCTCAATCTCTCCTCGCTCTCTCCATAGAACTTGCTCATGATCTCTGGCCCGCTGATGGAGGTGAAGTTGGCGTTAGTCTCGCTGGCCACCGCCTTTGCCAGCAACGTCTTTCCAGTTCCTGGAGGGCCATGCAGAAGGACGCCCTTTGGAGCCTCCACGCCCAAGCGTTCGAAAAGTTCGGGGTGTCTAAGCGGGAGCTCGATCATCTCCCTTACCTTCTTCACCTCCTCGGAAAGACCTCCTATGTCCTCGTATGATACCTTCGGTATCTGCCCAATGGCTTCCTTGGGGGGTTTCTCACTGACTTTGATCTCAGTATCACGCTGCATCAGTACGGCATCAGAGGCGGGCTGGAATGAGATGACCACCAGGTCGATCTTCCTTCCCATAACATTGATCTCGAGGACATCTCCCCGCGTCAATGCTCTCCCTTCCAGGGCTTGTCCAAGGTATTGCTCTCCACCCATTATTCTCAATGGTTCGGTAGGGGCGAAGCTGATCTTCTTGGCCGGCAATACCGTCACCTTCTTGATAGCCACCTTCTCGTCTATGCCGACCTCAGCATTCCTCCTGATAGTTCCATCGGCCCTTATCAAGCCACGATTCGCATCCTCTGGGTATCCCGGCCACACTATCGCGACGGTGCGCTTCTTGCCTTCTATCTGGATGACATCTCCCGCAGAGAGGTTCATGACCTCCATTACGGCAGGGTCCACTCTAGCAATACCTCTCCCCGCGTCCTTTGACTTGGCCTCGGCAACCTTCAAAACCTTCTCTGAATTCATTTTTCTATCTCCTTTGAAATGAAAAAAGAGGCCTCACTTGACCTCCACTGTCCTCTTTTCATCATCCGCCTTTTCCTTCTTCGGGATACTGAGGTGTAGCACGCCATCAACCAGTTTGGCTTCAATTGCTTCCGTGTCTGAATTCCCTGGAAGCAGCAGCCGCCTTTTGAAGGACAGATGTCCCCTCTCTCGTCTGAGGTAACCCTCCCCCTTCTCTTCCTTGATCTCTTCCTTTCTCGCACTGACCAAAAGACCGTCTCTAACGATCTCTATAATCACGTCCTCTTTGCTTATGCCTGGAAGTTCTACATCCACGATGTACTCGTTTCCGGCGTCCTTGAAATCGACAGCCGGTACCCGAAAGTCTTTGCTGGAAATCGAAGGTAGCCAGAAATCTCTTATCCCCATTCTGAAGTCGGCGAAGGCCCTCTCCATCTCATCCAGTATGGACAGGCTCCAATAGTCCCTTGGCACAACGTCCTTTTCATCTTCTCTTCTTACCATATTCTCTTGCCTCCCTCGATTATCATCTAAGATGTTAACCTTAAGTTAACAACTAATTTCAAATTACACATATTATTAAAACTTCTATAAGTAGTTTACTACTCCTTTAACTCCTTTTCCAGGCGCTCGAATCCTCGCCTGACCTTTCTTTCCATCTCCCGAATCTCCTCCTTGATTCGTGGTCCCTCCTCCTTTACGTCCTCGTAAATATCCTTGGCGTACTTCTGAAGTTCCTCACCCGCTTCCTTGGTCTCCCTACATACCGCCTCGTACATCTCCTCGCTCACATACTCCAGTTTCTCTATGGCTTTATCCAGGCGTTCCTCGGTCTCTTTCGCTATTCTTTTCAACTCTTCCTTGTACTCATCCGCCAGCTTCTGCAGTCTCACCCTGTCCCACATCATATCTCCTCCTCACCCAATATGCGTTTGATAGATTCCCTCACAACCTCGTCCCTGAGGGCAAGTTCTCTGGCAATCTTAATGAGATCCAGACTAGGTCTGTGAATGTATTCGTACAGTATTCTCCTCAATTGGTAGTCATCGAGATTCTCCTCCACCAGCCTCCTCGCATCGCTCAGGACTCTCTCCTTGAGCTCCACGAGTTCACCCCTTCTAATCTGCAGCTTTCCCAATTCATCGTCGATTTGGGAGATAAGATCCCTCAACCTGCTGACGCCCAAGCCAATATCCTCAAGCTGATGTTCGTCCATTGTTTCATTTCCATCATCGCCTTTGGATAGATCGACATCTAGAAGCTCGGCATTGAAGTAGGCCGGGCCCACATCCACGATCAGAGTGAACTTCATGGTGGGAACATACCGCTTCCTCTGGGGCCCCCCCAGATCGCTCTCCTCCATGTAACACGAGACCAGGTCATTTTCCTCGAGGATCTTCAGGTGCTTTATCACAGCCTGCTGACTGACCCCAAGCTCCTTAGAGAGCTGAAGCGGGTAATGAGGTTCTCGGACCAGCTCCTGCAATATCCTTCTCCTCGTCGGATTCTCGATTATCGATAGCAGAATATCAAGTTGTGACATGGAAACACCAACTAGTTAACATTTAGTTGTATACTAATTATCATCAACTATTATATAAGATTAACTTGAGACCATAGGAGATGGTCGGTGACCATATCCGAGGAAGAAACTATAATTATTGGATGGGGTTTGAGGGACATGGCCGGTGAACTGGTCGATGAAAGCGTGATCTTGGAGGACGAGGCGGAGGCCAGCCAGATATACAATAAGGGGTTCTATGGATATCCTCTTTCAGGCGGCGGTCTCGAGCTTGACCTCCTGGAAGCATCATATCTCATGGAGTGCGGGAGGCTAGAAATACTCCAAGAAGGGATGGCGGTCGAACCTTCCAAAATGGCAAGGATGGGCGCTGAGGCTTACGAGGATTTCGAGATCAAGTTCATCGTCTACAGGGACCTCAGACAGCGGGGCTACGTGGTGAAGGCACACTCAGGGGATTTTGATTTCAGAGTATTCCCCCGAGGTGGCACGCCAACCTCGACACAAACGAAGTACTGGGTGATGGCCATATCGGAGAGGGCTGTCTTTGACATAGGGGCCTTCCTCGAGCAGTTGAAGAAGGCCAATCGCACCCGGAAGGACCTGCTCCTGGCCGTGGTGGATGAGGAAGGCGACATCACCTTCTACCAAGCAACTAACAGTGAGCCAAAGGGGACTGATCCAGGTCCAGGTGATAGTGGTTCAGTTGGTCTTCTCGTGGAGGACCGAGTGCTCGTCTTTGATGAGGATCATGCAAAGGCGCTCTTCGAGAGAGGGTACTTCGGGAAGTCGTTGGGTCAAAGCCTTCAACTCTCTCTGATAGAGACCGCGTTCCTTCTTGAGAATGATGTGATAGAGCTCAGAAGCGCGGCTAGTGGCAGGAAACTCTCATCCAAGGGATTCCGAAGAATGGCTTCCAAGATGCAGCCAGACTTTGAGCTCAGGCTTAATACATACCGCGATCTACGAAAGAAGGGCCTGGTAGTCAAGACGGGGTTTAAGTACGGTTGCCATTTCAGGGTCTACGAGAGAAACCCTCAGAAGATTCATGCCAGGTATCTTGTTCACGCGGTTCCAGATGGATACCAAGCCAGTTGGCCCGAGATTTCTAGGGCCGTGAGGTTGGCTCATGGGGTGAAGAAGGAGATTCTATTCGGAAGAGTCTGTGAAGACAAGGTCGATTATCTCAGGCTCAAAAGGATTCGCCCCTGAAGGGCCTATGATGATTGAGGTTCACCCTTCGATTCTTCTTCCTTAGGGGATGGAGAGAGTATCGCCTGCTTCATCTCGGCTGCTCCAGCATAGTCCTCGGGATCAAGCTCCATTGCGGTATCGAGCATCTCCAGGGCTTCATTCTCTTTGTCAATATTCTTGAGAATGCGAGCCATTTTCACCATGAAATAACTCCTCTTCCTGGTGAATTCAGTGTTCTTGATCGCCTCTGTGTAGGCATCCAACGCTCCATCGTTGTCTCCCGTTTTCAATAGGTTCTCACCCAGCTTGGCATACTGAGATGCACGGGTCTCAGGAGAATCCAGCTCCTGAATGGACTGGTTCAAGGATTCGATGGTCTTGGTGATTGCGTCCATACTCTCAATGGGGGTTCCGCAATTGGGGCAGATTGCCACGGTTTCCTCGAGTTCCATCCCACAGTTGCCGCAGTGTTTCATGAGCTTGGTTCCGCAGTAGGGACAGGACTCCCAATTTATCTCCACCACTTCATGGCAGGTTGGGCACTCAGAGGCAACCTTGACCGTTGGACCAGCCAGACGCTTCAAGGTCTTCTCTATCTCTTCAGCAGGGGGCATGAAGAGATCCTTGCGGCGGTAGATGACCAGCAGCAGTCCCAATTCCCCAACACCCATGATCACGTTGGCATAAAGATACCAATCCCTTGCCAGGAAGATCATTATCACCCTGGCCAGCAAGGCGAGTAGGAGTGCATTGACAACCCCATTCCAGCCTCCGACCTCCCCCTTAAAAGAGACTCTCGAAGCTCCTATCTCAAAGCTGGCAAGAAGAATGAAGATCAGGGTAAGGACGATGCCAATCACGGTGTCTACTTGTGAATAATAGATTAGTATCATGGGTGAGATCAACGTGATTATTCCGCCGATCAACATCCAGATGCCGGACACTCTTAGAAAGGCAGGAACTTTAGTCAATAGCTCAACCTCGTCTGTGAATCAGGAACCAGCGTTATATAGGTTTCCAGAATCCTACCCACATAGGCAGGAAATTCCAGACATTCAGAGCTGTATTTCGATGCCAAGCTTCTCTGTCAGTTCCTTGTACCTGTTCCTTATGGTGACCTCTGTCACACCTGCAATGTCCGCTACCTCCCTCTGGGTTCTCCTCTCATTGCATAGAATGGAGGCTATGTAGATAGCGGCAGCTGCAACCCCAGTAGGTCCTCGACCTGAAGTCAGCTCCTTCTTTGCCGCATCCTTCAATATCTCCGCCGCCTTGGACTGGACCTCTCCACTGAGCTTGAGCTCAGAGCAGAATCTCTGTATGTAATCCTGTGGGCGGGTGGGCATTAACTTGAGCTTGAGTTCTCTGGTCATGAATCTATAGGTGCGCCCGATCTCCTTACGGCCAACGCGCGACGAGTTTGCCACTTCATCGAGTGTACGAGGAACACCACACTGCCTGCAGGCTGCGTAGAGCGAAGCGGCCACAACGCCCTCGATGCTTCTTCCCCTGATCAGGTTCTTGTTCACGGCTTTCCTGTAGACCATGGCAGCCGTCTCCCTTACATTCCTGGGCAGACCCATGGCTGAGGCCATTCTATCCAGCTCACTGAGTGCGAACGCCAAGTTCCTCTCAGTGGCATTCGACACACGGATCCTTCTCTGCCACTTCCTCAACCGGTAAAGCTGAGCCCTGTTCCTGGTGGGGATGCTCTTTCCGTAAGAATCCTTGTTCTTCCATGAGATCTCGGTGGAGAGACCCTTGTCATGGATCGTATAGGTCATGGGGGCTCCAGTCCTGGCCCTCTTTTCTCCCTGTTCGACGTCGAAGGCCCTCCATTCGGGTCCCTGGTCTATGAACTGATCGTCAATCACCAGTCCGCAATCCTCGCATATGAGCTCTCCCCGCTCGTAATCTCGAACGAGGTGCTTGCTTGAGCACTCGGGGCAGCGCTCAATCTCTTCGGTGCCTTCTCTTACCTTTGCCATTGTCATCGACCCCTTCGATAAAGACCTTTTTTCCTATCATTCCAATCAGGTTGATCTCTCCAGTGGTATCTATTGAGATGTAGGGGGTGTCAACAGGTCCGAAGACCCTCCTCACCCGGCCTATAGCCCTCTTGCGGTTGTCCACGACCTTCGATTTGGGAGGTGGAGTGATACTCGCTCTGACAATCATTTTACCATCAAAAGCGATTTCTTGGACGGTGCCTAGAACCTTCATTTCCTCACCGTAAGAGACTTATATCGACCGGCGACTTCCCTCTACATTCTAGAGCTGGTATATAAATATTTCGTAAAGACTTAATATATTTCGGTTCTCGCAGGAAAAAATCTGGCTCCCCTCTGCGTCCGTGTTAACATATGTCACATGGCTGCGAAAGACGATCGACCGCCGCCCATCAAAGAATATAAGTTGTGGTGTTCATTCATTCAGTCGTGGAGATATCCAAGGACCACCCGAGATACAAATCATTGGCTATAAGAGAGAGGATGGCTGAACTCTCCCGAAGGGGAATAGTTGCCTCCACTGGCCTCATTGCCCACGGAAGGGGCGAAGCCTATGACTATCTGCTAGGCGAGAGAACGGTACGAGAGGGGGAGAATGCCGAGAGGGTTGCTGCCGCCTATCTGCTTGAGGCTAGTAATCCCGTGATATCCATCAACGGCAACGCTGCGGCCCTATGCGCTGAGGATATAATCTCTTTAGCAAAGGCGGTTCCCGCCAAGATGGAGGTGAATCTCTTTCACAGGAGCGAACAGCGGATTGAAGCTGTCTGTTCGTACATGGAATCCAAGGGGGCGAACCGAATATTGGGTAGAAGTCCAAATGCTAGACTTGAAGGAATTGCTTCGGATAGAGCGCTCTGCACCAAGGAGGGCATTTATTCGGCGGACGTGATACTGGTGCCCCTCGAGGATGGTGACAGGGCCGAGGCGCTTGTTGCGGCAGGCAAGGTCGCAATGGCCATCGATCTTAACCCGCTCTCCCGCACCTCAAGGACAGCGACGGTATCGATCGTCGATGAGGTAACAAGGGCAATTCCCAACATCGAACGTTATGTGAGCGAATTGAGAACTGATCCAGAAGAGAGGCGCAGGTTGATCGATGATTTCGACAACCAGAGGAATCTCCAGGGCGTTGCCCGGAGGATGTGCAATAATCTCGTGGGGGATATCGATCAGGGGAAAGCATAAGCCCGAAATGCACGATTCGGTGACGGTGTTCCATTGAGCGAATTACTCGAGAAGGGGATCCGCAGGCTGGAGTGGGCATTCACTCACATGAAGGTACTGAAGGAGATCCGAGATAGGATGACCAGAGAGGGATCTCTGGACGGACTCAGAGTGGGAATGGCTCTGCACGTGGAGGCCAAGACCGGAATGCTGGCGATCACCCTCGCGGAGGCCGGTGCCAAGATCCGCCTCGCAAGCTGCAATCCACTCTCCACTGACGATTCTGTTGCACTTGCGCTGAGAGAACACTATGGTCTCGAGGTCTACGCAAGGAAGGGTGAGACCAATGATGAATACTACAGGAATCTCAACAAGGTCATCGATCTCTCACCGGATTTCGTAGTCGATGACGGAGCGGACCTCATCACCATGCTCCATATGGACAGGACAGATGCTCTTCCAAAGGTAAAGGGAGGCAACGAAGAGACCACAACCGGAGTAATCCGACTCAGGTCCATGGCCAAAGAGAAGATCTTGCGCTTTCCCATAATCTCCGTCAACGACGCCCACATGAAATACCTCTTCGACAACAGGTATGGAACCGGACAATCGACATTTGATGGCTTCATGAACGCCACGAACCTCCTGGTGGCGGGTAAGCGTCTTGTTGTGGCCGGATACGGCTGGTGCGGTCGGGGAATAGCCATGAGGGCGAAGGGTTTGGGTGCCAACGTCATCGTCACTGAAATCGACCCAATCAGGGCGATAGAAGCGGTAATGGATGGTTTCCAGGTAATGACCATGATGGAGGCCGCCCCGCTAGCCGATATTATCATCTCCGCCACTGGGGACAAGGACATCATTCGACCCGAACACCTCGAGGTGCTCAAGGACGGATGCGTTATGGGAAATTCTGGGCATTTCGACAACGAGATCTCCAGCAGATATCTGTCCGAGCGCGCGATCTCATCCAGAAGGGCGAGGGACTTCGTGGACGAATACAGGTTCCCAGATGGCAGGAGGGCGTACCTAATAAGCGAGGGACGCCTCATGAACCTGGGCGCGGGGCAAGGTCACCCCGTGGAGATCATGGACATGAGTTTCTCAATTCAAGCCCTCTCCCTGGAGTACCTCGCCAATAACTGGGAAGGGATGGAACCTTTGGTCCATGACGTCCCAGCCGAGATCGATGACAGAGTAGCTAGGCTGAAGTTGAAGACCATGGGAATCGAGATAGACGAGCTCACCGAGGCGCAGAGGAAGTATCTCTCGGGATGGGAAGATGGGACATGACCGAACCTTACCTTACCGTATACGGCCACGTGGCCCTCGACTACATAATCTCCCTGGAGCGCTTCCCACCGATCAATACCTCAATAGATGTATTGGACAAGAGGCTCTACTATGGGGGAACGGCCGCCAACCTCGCTACCACAGCGGCCTCGCTGGGGGTTCCCACCGCCATTGTCTCCTATGTGGGGGGAGACTTCCCGCAGGACTTCGAAGATTTCATGCGATCGAAAGGGGTGCTGCTAGACGATTTGGTTGTCGTCAAAGGAGAGCAGACCCCCACGGTATGGGTGGTATCCGATGCTGTGCACGACCAGATAGCATATGTATTCCAGGGGGCTATGAAGGACATGGAGACCTACGAGATCAGGACCGACATGGCCGTAAGATCGAAGGAGGTCCATATCTACACTGGGAGACCAGGTTATTATATGCGATTGATGAGAGAGCTCTCCCAGAAAGGCATCAAAATATCCTTCGATCCCGCGCAGGAGATACACCACATCTGGTCAGAGGAGACCTTCTCCGAGGCGCTCCCGATGAGCAGTATCCTTTTCGCCAACCGAGGTGAGCTGGAAACCGCAATGCGCTATATGAGTGTGAAGGAGCCACAGGAAATGCTCACCCAAGTGGGGGTAATCATTAACACCAGGGGTTCGGAAGGCAGCGTCATCTACACCATCGAGGAGGAGATCCATGTTCCCGCCATCAAGACCAAGAAAGTGGTGGATACAACCGGAGCGGGTGACGCCTTCAGAGCAGGGTTCTATGCTGGGAGATACCGTGGGTACGACCTTCACGATTGCGCCATTCTTGGAAGTGCAACCTCCTCCTTTGCGGTGGAGTCCATGGGAGGCCTCTCGAACATACCAATATGGGAAAAGGTCCTTGAACGAGCGGAGGACATGCTAAGGTAACGACGTAAGAGAAGCCAGACCCCCAGAAACCCTCCAATGTGCCAAGAACCAACAACGAAATATTTAAGACCAATCAAGCCGTAAAGGGCCGACAGGTAGGAATATGGCAGTGGGGTTTGTCCTGATAAGTACCGCTCCGGCCAAAGAGCACGAGGTATACAATGAACTGCTCAAGGTCAAGGAGGTTGTTGAGCTCCATCCATTATTTGGGGAGTTCGATCTCATCGCCAAGATCGAAGCCGAGGACTTCAATCTTCTCGGTCAGGTCGTGGTCGATAGGATCAGGTCCATTCCCGGCGTCATAGATACAAAAACGTTGACCGGTATCAAATTCTAACGGGTGACTACAATGATGGGATTTTGGGAATTCATAACAATCGTCATTCTGGTCTTCGCATTGTTCATGGTGCTTGCGGGGGCCTTCACCGCCTATTTCGGAAGTGGGAGGAGCCGGGCTATCGGCGCAGCGCTTCTGATCATAGGCCTAGTGGTGGGAATAATCTGGGTTTATCTTGCGGGGTTCACCGATATCATCGAAGTGACTCTTGCAGATGTTATTTGGAACGCCTTCCTCTACATCCTGGCCGCAATAATCGGAGCCTTGATCGCAGTTGGCATATTCCTTGTAGCAATAATGAAATCCTGAGCTGAGCTTGAAAACTCAGCCTTTCGAAATTTTTTTATTCTATTACTCTTTGAGTGAACACTAATGCCAGACGTCCTAGTGGTTCTGGGAAGTAAAAGTGACCTCGATGTCGGCCGCAAGGCCATTGCGATTCTAGAACAATTCGATGTAGAGGCGAAGATGGTCGTTGCCTCTGCCCATCGCACGCCTGAGCGGGTCAAGGAAATGGTGGAAACCAGCTCCGCCAAGGTGTTCATTGCGATTGCAGGGCTTTCCGCTGCGTTGCCCGGAGTCATCGCCTCCACGACCCCGAGGCCTGTCATTGGGGTACCGGTCAGTGGAAAGATGAATCTCGACTCCGTTCTGTCGGTGCTGCAAATGCCCCCGGGGATTCCCGTAGCAGCCGTTGGGCTGGACCGTGGAGAGAACGCGTCACTGCTTGCGATAAGCATCCTGGCGCTTTCCGACGAGAAGCTCAACAAGAAGCTCCTCGAATACAGAGAGGAGCTGGCTGACAAGGTGATCAAGGACTCCATGGAGGTTGAGGATTCTTGATGGACCCAAAGGAATTCGTGGACGAATCGGTGGAGATACTGCGCTCCTCGATCGAGGGGAGAGCGATCATCGCCTGTTCCGGTGGCGTGGACAGCACCGTGGCCGCGGTCTTGGTCAGCAGGGCTATTGGGGACCAGTTGCTGACGATCTACGTCGACAACGGGTTGATGAGGAAGGGCGAGACGGAGAGCGTGAGCGGCATCCTCACGCGCCTAGGGGTCAACTTCAAGATTGTGAACGCTGAGGACGAGTTCCTTGAGGCGTTGAAGGGCGTGATAGACCCCGAGGAAAAGAGGAAGATCATCGGTGAGAAGTTCATCCGCGTCTTTGAAAGGGAGGCGAAGGAATACGATGCCGAATATCTTGTCCAGGGTACAATCGCTCCCGATTGGATCGAGAGCGGAGATCACGTCAGGGACACGATCAAGAGCCACCATAATGTTGGTGGGCTTCCTGAAGACATGCATCTCAAGCTTGTGGAGCCTCTCAGGGATCTCTACAAGGACGAGGTTAGGAAGGTCGCCCGATTCCTTGGCATCGATGTCTCGGAGCGGCAGCCATTCCCCGGACCAGCGCTTGCGATAAGAGTCATCGGCGAGGTTACAAAGGACTCAATAGAGATCGTGAGAGAGGCCTGTGCAATTACCGAGGAGGAGATAGAGAAAGCCGCTGCCCTGGGAGAGATGGAAATGCCCTGGCAGTACTTTGCGGCATTCCTTCCCGTGATGTCGGTGGGCGTCCATGGTGATCAAAGAGCATATGGGGGCACAGTGTCCGTTAGAGCCGTGGAGTCCATTGATGGAATGAGCGCCGCCTATTCCAAGATTCCTCACGATGTACTGGACAGAATATCCAGAAGGATCACCAACGAGATGAAGGACAGGGTGAACCGGGTGGTCTATGACATCACCAACAAGCCCCCGGCAACTATTGAGTGGGAGTGATCACAGGGCATCCAGGATGCTCTCCAATTCCGACCAGTCATCCACGTATGCATCCGGAACGATGCTATCATCCGGGAAGAAATAATTTGACTTTTTCAGCACGGCCTTCAGGCCTGAATTGTGTGCTCCCTTGATATCGGCCTGAAGGTTGTTTCCTACATACACTGCTTCTTGAGCCTCGATCCCAAGATTCTCAAGCGCAATATGGAATATTTTCGGATTGGGCTTCCTCAATCCAACGTCGGTCGAGAAAACCAGATTGTCAAAGTAAACATCCAGTTTGAAGAATGCCATGTCTCTTTTGGGGAAGTATGATGGCAGCCCCCATGCCACGTCCGAGATGAGGCCCACCCTGTATCCATTCTCTTTGATGTTATGGAGCATCTCCAAGGTGCCGGGAATGAGCTTCCTGTGTTCCAGGAGTGCACCGTAGAAGATCTCGAGCCCCTTTTGGATCACTTCCTCGTCAAAGGGAAGCCCGAACTGTTTCAGGCGCTCACCCAGGAAGGTGTAAAGCGGAATTTCGATCATCTCCACTCTCCGCCTTCTCCTGGCATTATCCAGTTCATGGACCAGGGTCTTCGCGAACACACTCCTGTCTGGTAGCTCATCCGCATTCTCTGAGATCACACTGTAAAAATCAGAGATCGCACGGTTCTCGGGCACTCTCCAATCGACGTAATAGTCGATGAGCGTGTGACCAAGGTCGAAAACGATCGCCTTCATCCTAAATATGGATGCTGGCAACCGTCTTTAACCTTTTGATTGACCTGAATGTCAACATACTAAGTGAAATCCTTAATACAGGCCTCCGCCTTTTCACCCGTAATGAAGGTCTTTGTCGTGGATAACGGTGGCCAGTGGACCCACAGGGAGTGGAGGGTGCTCAGGTATCTGAAGGTGGACACCAAGATAGTTCCTAACGACACGCCCTTTGAGGAGATCGAAGACGTTGATGGCTTGGTTCTCTCCGGAGGGGCTCCTCGGGTCGCCATGGATACAGCAAGGATGGGCAGGAACGGCGAATACCTGGACAGGGCAGATTTCCCCATATTGGGAATCTGCGCGGGACTCCATTTCATGGCAGGCCACTTCGGTGGGAGCACGGGACCCGCCAAGGTTCCAGAGTACGGTAAGACCACCCTTTTTGTCGACGAGGAGGATGACCTGTTTCTAGGCCTCCCGCGGGAGTTCACCGTATGGGAGAGTCACAACGACGAGGTGAAGGAGCTTCCATTGGATTTCGAGGTACTGGCCCACTCTGACAGCTGCTCAATCCAGGCAGTGAAGATGCATTCCAGGCCCATTTATGGGCTACAGTTCCATCCGGAGGTCGAGAACACCGAGCACGGCTACGAGATCTTCAAGAACTTCCTGAGGGTCGTCGAGGAATGGCACAGTTGAGCGAGCAGGACAGGGCGTTCTTGAAGGAGGCGCTGAACATCTGGCGCAGGAAGGATTCTTTCGAGTCAGCCTTGTCAAGGGCCGTCAAGAGTAAGGGCGGGTCCTTCGAAGACTACATCCGCCTGATATCCGACCTTCGGGATGAATCACGAAGCGGTGAGAAGGAGATCCATGAGGCTGCCAGGCATCTACTTGGACCAGAGGAAGATTGATAGTGAAATCGCGATCAGACAGATGATTGCGATGACCACCGCCCACAAAGCCATCCTCCGATCGGAACCGAAAACTATGGGAATGGGTCCTACAAGAACGACTCCTCCGAACCGGTTTTCCCGTTTTTTCTCCCCCTCCCAGGGCTGAACCTCCCTCACAGAAATTCCATCATTGGGAACATCATGACTCATCATGAAGGACAGGAAGAGCAACATTATTCCGAAGAATAGCAGAATTCCGCCCAGGGCCGGTATCAACCCCCTACCAGCGATCACGGGGATGATGAATATTATCGTCAACTCGAGGTCCCCGCTTATCGCTGCAAAGATCAGGAGCAAAGCCGATGACGCGATCAGGATCAAACCAGATGCCCTGACCAGCATTCTAGACATCATTCAACGGGTGACTGATGCATAGAAGCATATAGTATCTTGCCTGGTTTAGCCATCTACGGATAATTCTGTCGACATCCTCCCACTTGCCATTATCATCACAGTCGAAAGCCCAGAAGGATCTGGTGTGTTCGTTCTCCCCTCCGATCAGACCAATCGAAGTAAGGAAAACGAGCATCCCGAAGATGAATATGAACATTCCCGGAAAGAATGACAGAAAGACCAGGATCCCAAGCCCTATGATGCCCAATGCCAATGAAAGGATTCCAGGCATTCTCCGCAATCTCTGATCCTTGCGGTCACTCAATTGTCAACCCCCCATTGACCATTCTTTAATGCCTTATTAATATCTTATACGCCCCAATCTTTTTATTTCCAGAGCCTGATTTGGGCCTGGGTGCACCTTTGACCTCCTTGAAGCGAGTTATCTCAGAGATACTTTTCTCCAGAGATTTCGAGGTCTGGGAAGAGGACAATCACCTCTTCGGAACGAAGGGGGACGTCAATGTTGTATTCTGCATTCTACCCGAGTACGACAGGGAGGCGGCAGGTCGTTTTCTGGACGAGTACGAGGAGTTCGAGGGGATCAAGATAATCGCCACCCTGGATAATATGCCCAAGGGAGCCGCTGAGGAAAAGATCTTCATCTGGGATAGGGAAGCGATCGAACACGAGATCGGCCGGACCCGGGTAGAGAAGATACTGGGTGAGGAGGATCACGGTCTCCTGGACGAGATATCCGCCGATGATTATCCTCAGATGGTCTCTCAAGAAGAACTCGAACTAATGGATGTCGCGGAAGTGGGGGAGAGGATCATTCGCCCGGTCATCGATATTGACGATATCAAGGAGATCTCTCGTCAGACCGTAGGAGGTTTCAGGCACAGGCTGGAACTGGTCCCTCACTATGTTTTCGAGTACAGATGCAGACTGGATGTCAACGGTGAGGAGATGGTCTCGAAGAGCGGAATGCTGGCCGTGAACGCGCTGACCCGAAAGGTCGATGTCTGGAAGGAGGAGTTTGATACGGTGTACGGCATCGAATTGAACCACCGACGCCTTGAGCCAATGATCGACATCGACGAGGCCCGGGAGTCTGTCCAGGAGGAGGTAATCCATCTCCATACCTACGAGAAGGAGCTCATCAAGGACGATGGGAAGGTCACGGTCATGGAGAAGAAGGTGCTCTCTCCTAGTCCTGAGGACGTTGTTCTTGCTGGAAAGGGTTTGTTCTACCTTCCCGTATGGTGCATCGAAGGCGTCCACGGGGTCATGATAATCAACGCCGGAACAGGAAAGATAATCAGCGAGGACTACTACAGAGGAGCATGATCCCTCACATCAAATCAATCAACTGATTCCAGACGAGCCCTAATGTCGACCCAATGGGTGCCTTTCCAGTAGACCTTGCCGCATCGCATGCACCGAAAGAACTCATCATTGTTCTTCAACGCGCCTTCTGGAACCAGTTCCTCTGCTTCCTTGGGAGAGAGAGTCTCCAGCTCCCCGTTGCACATGGTGCACCTGGTCAGGGACTCATCGAGGGTCAGCCCCAGCAATTTCGATACCTGCTTGAGCTGCCCCATGACATCGTCATCCTCGATGAACAGCCCCCCGTCGCCCGCCCTGAAGGCCAGTTCCTTGTCCCGGGTGAGAAGGAAGCGCCCCTCCTCCCAGGCGGTATTCACGATCTCCGTATCGCTCTGATCTCTGTGATAGATGGTGTCGTACCCCATAATGCGCAGCCATCTGGCCAAGGATCCTAACATCTCATCGACTGAGAACTTGGGTCTATCCGCCATCGTTGCAGACCTCGTATTCTAATAGAACTCCATCACCCAGAGGCACCCACTCGATGAGTTTCAGTTTCAATGCCTCTTGGTCATCGAATCCCTCTCCGTCCACGGGGGTAGGTGCGGTTCTCCCGCCCATGATCCTGCTGCCTACGAAGACGGAGTAATGGTCCACCAATCCGCTTTTGAAGAATGACCAGAGAACCTCTCCCCCTCCCTCCACCAGCAAGGTTCTTACACCAATCTCATGTAGCTTCATGAGTAGAAGGTCGAGATCTACCCTGTCCTTTCCTATGCGCAGGACCTCCGCATTTCGCCAGACCTTGTCGCAGTCCTCGACGGTGGCAATTATGGTTCTTGCCTGGGCATCCAGCACCCGGGCGTTTTCGGGTGTGCGTCCCCTGGAGTCAAGAACAACTCTGATGGGGTTCTTTTTCAAGGTGGAGCCCTTCACGGTAAGATGCGGGTCGTCGGAGAGCACGGTGCCTATCCCCACCAGGATGGCATCGACCTCCTTTCTCAATTCCTTCACCCGGGCAAGGTCCTCGGGTGAGGAAATGGTCACCTGCTTCCTTCTCCTCCCTGCCAGCTTCCCATCGGCGGTCATTGCACAGTTGACTGTGACGTGGGGTCTCATCGCCGGAATGATGCGGGCGAGGTGAGATAAAGGTTTGGAAGGAGGCACCAATGGTTAAGTAATCTAAATTGAGATTAGGATGCGATGAATGGCATTGATATCATCCCCATCAAGCAAATGGACGTCAAAGGAGCATATGTCATTGACGGCTTCCCAAGCGTCGGCCTAGTAGGGTCGATTGCCGCGAATTATCTGGTCAGCTTCCTTGAGCTGGACCTAATCGGCGTCCTTGATTCCATGACCTTTCCAGCAATGTCCCTGGTCCGAGAAGGAATTCCATACAGCCCAGTACGCATTTACGGAGGGAAAATTGGAGAGGGAGGACAGGATAAGATAGTAGTCTTTGTCTCTGAATTCCAGCCTCCACCTGAGATCATTAAGCCCCTTGCTACCACCCTCATGGATTGGGTTGAGGTGAACAAGTGCAGAATGGTGATATCCCCCGAAGGAATGATCCTGCCCCAGGGTAAGAACGAGGATCCAGGTTCGATCTCAGATAATATCTTCGGGATTGGATCGACGCAACAGATGACCGACCTGCTCAAGGAGCACGACATCCCCCTGTTTGAGACAGGCATCATAATGGGTCTGGCAGGTGTACTGTTGAACGAGGGGGTAAACCGGGACATCGGTGTGGTGACCATTCTGTCATGGGCTCATGCGGAATACCCTGACGCCAGGGCTGCGGCCGCCTGCATATCCGCCATCGACAAGATACTGCTCCAGGTTGAGTTGGACATCAAGCCCCTGATAACCGAGGCGGAGGTCATCGAGAAACACTTGAAGCAGCTCTACAAGACCGCGGGCAAGGAACAGGAGATCCCCAAGAGCAAGTCCATTATGTATAGCTAGGATTCACCCTGACCTCGAAGTCTTCATCTCTCCTTCTGATGAGGATCTCGACATCCAGGAATTCTGGAAGGAGGGCAGCCACGCTATACAGATGCTGGCTGGCTTCTCTTACCAGGAACCTTGAAGGTCCTTCCGCTAAAGCCAAGTAAGGGAGGAGTTGATCTGCCGCGTGGATATCCAGAGTCCCAGGACCTTCCATCTCGCAAATGAGGTCCTTTGCGGCCTGCTCCCCTACCTTCTCCGACGACAGTCCTCTCTCTCCTAGTGAATCTGCTCCCAGGATGGTCTTCTCATACCTTGCGAAGAGACAGATCCCCGTTCCGGTTGAGGGGCCGTCACTCCGGTCACAGTAGATCCTCAAATCCCTGCCCAAGAACGTCTTCTTGGCCGTGTGAGAAATTCTCTTGCAAATATGGTCTGGGAGATTCTGTGAGAAGCACACACCTTCCAATGTGATCAACTCTCCCCTTTGACGGAGGTCAACGGGTGCAAGCCTCTCTGTAGCGTTGACATGGACAGTGGCTGTCCCCCCGCCCTGAGGGTAGAATCCCCTTTTCCCGATATCGATGTTGATTCTCGCGCCCATTTTACTCAGCATGGGAAAGAGAAGCTTCTCGAGATAGTCCACGGGAGGGGACCACTTCACGTTGGTTCCACCGTTGATCGTTATCCGAGATTCCTGATTCGAAGCTATCACGGGTAGGAGATAGGCCTGAAGTACCAGAGTGATGCTACCGGCAGTTCCCACATCCAGGCTGAGATCGCCAGATCGGACCTTACCAGGTTTGAATACGATCTCCGTGGAGCCCTTCAGGTCCCCCGAAAGTTCCGCATTGCAGAGTTGGGCCACACCTCTTATTCCAGCGATGTGCTGTGCCGCCAGCCCAGGCTTCGGCCTTCCCGCTCTGATGTTGGACACCCTGCACTCCAATCCGGTTAGGGCTGAGAGTGCGACGGCCATCCTAAGTATCTGACCTCCCCCTTCGCCCATGGAGCCATCGACATCAATCATAATTACACCTCAGAGCAAGGACACCCTCATGACGGCTCGGCCCTCGCAGCCCTTCTCTTGGCAATCTTCCACAGCTCGTTGATTACGAAGGCACTTAGGGCGATCGGTATTGTAATGAGCCACTCTGTCAACCCTATGGGCTCGGTCCTGAATACCTCGTTCAGGAATGGCAAGTAGACCACCAGAAGCTGCAGCGAGATCGATGCAATGACCGCATAGATAAGCTTCATGTTGGAGCGGATCCCGAGGTTGAAGAGAGTTCTCCTTTCGGAACGGGCGGAGAACACATAGAACAGCTGGAATAGTACCAGTGTGCAGAAGGCAACCGTACGTGCTCGGGCGATGCTCCCAGTATCGCTGTATTCTATCCAGAATGCAAAGAGGGTACCGATGGCCATTATCAAACCTATGATCACGATGCGGTAGGCCATGGCCCTGGTTATGGGCGGTTCATCGGGGTCCCTGGGAGATCTTTCCATGACATCGGGGTCGGTGGGTTCAACCCCAAGGGCTAGAGCCGGAAGGCCGTCTGTCACCAAGTTGATCCATAGTATCTGGATAGGAAGCAAGAAGGGAAGCATCTCAGGGTCTACGAAGATCAAGGTGGCTATGAACATTGTCGCCACCTCACCTGCGTTGCAGGAGAGAAGGAAGGACACGAACTTCTTTATGTTATCGTAGATGCCCCTCCCCTCCTCGGTAGCGCTGACGATAGAGGCGAAGTTGTCATCCACGAGTATCATTTCCGACGCCTCCTTGGACACGTCTGTTCCAGTGATCCCCATGGCGACCCCTATGTCCGCCTTCTTGAGCGCCGGAGCGTCGTTCACGCCGTCGCCGGTCATGGCAACGATCTCCCCGTTGTTCTTGAGAGCGTCGACGATCTTCACCTTGTGTTCTGGCGCGACACGGGCGTACACGTTGACTTCCTTCACTCTTTCCGCCAGGTCCTCCAAGCTTATCTCTTCCAGCTCCCTGCCAGTCATCACTGGAGCATCATCCCTGGTGTCAATCCCCATCTCCATAGCGATTGCTTTTGCCGTTAGGGCGTGGTCCCCGGTGATCATCTTGACCTGGATACCGGCCTTCTTGCTCACCTTGATGGCTTCGATGGCCTCGATGCGGGGCGAGTCGATCATGCCCACCAGGCCTAGGAACACGAGCTCCCTCTCTAGCGAATCCTCTGAAAGCTCATCATCGTCGACTTCCCTCATTGCCAGGGCTAGTACCCTGAGGGCTCTGGAAGCCATCTCAGAGTCCTTGTTCTTGATGGCCAGGCGCTTGCTTCCATCAAGTGGAACGATCGTCCCTTCAATGCAGACGCGGTCGCACAGGGATAGAACGCTCTCGGCGGCACCCTTACAGAATGCGTACTGTTTCTCGCCAAACTGGTTGACGGTGGTCATTCTTTTCTTAGTGGAATCAAAAGGAATCTCGAACATCCTGGGATGGTCATCTCTGAATTGGTCCTCTTCGATTCCAGCCTTTCTGGCGGTGACTATGAGCGTTCCCTCGGTGGTATCCCCACCGATTCGCCATTTTCCATTGTTATCGATGAGTGTCGCGTCGTTGCAGAGGATGCCCGCGTTCAGCAGCCACTTCAACCTCCCATTATTCAGAGGGTCGACGCTCCTGCCGTCCATGGTGAACTCGCCCACTGGATTGAAACCCTCTCCGCTGACGAAGACAGTCTCTCCAACGAATATCTCCCTGATATTCATCTCGCCCTTCGTCAGAGTGCCGGTCTTGTCGGTGCATATCACGGTAGCGCTTCCCAGGGACTCGACCGCTGGGAGTCTCCGTATGACGGCATTCTTCTTGACCATCCTCTGAAGCCCGAGCGCAAGTGAGATGGTTACCACTGCGGGTAAGCCCTCTGGAATGGCCGCTACTGCGAGGCTGACAGATGTCAGGAACATGCTGACGATGTCGACCTTCTGGATGAGTCCCACTATGAAGATGAACACTGAGATTAAGAGGACGGCGATCCCGAGCTGCTTTCCAAGAACCTTCAGCTTCTTCTGCAGTGGGGTCTGCTCCGGCTCGGTCTGTATCAATCCTGCGATCCTTCCCAAGGCCGTGTTCATGCCTGTGCTGGTGACTACTGCTCGCCCTCTACCGTACTCGATGACGCAGCCAGAGAACACCATGTTGGTCTTCTCGCCTAGGTACACATCCTTCTCTAGGACCGCTTCCGCGTTCTTGCGTATGGCAATCGATTCACCTGTTAGCGAAGCCTCGTTCACCTTCAGGTTTATGGCCTCAAGGAGTCTGGCGTCGGCGGAGATCTTGTCACCGGTTGCCAGCATGATTATGTCTCCGGGAACCAGATCCCTCGAGGGTATCTCGATTTCGATGCCGTTCCTTATCACCTTGGCCCTTGGGGCCGCAAGCTCCTTCAGAGCCTGCATGGTCTTTTCAGCCTTGTATTCCTGAACGAAACCAAGTATGGCGTTCAGGAAGACGATGACCATGATCACCGCTGCGTCGAACCACTCCTCCACTGTACCCTGCACGGCGGCTATGGCCGCCGAGATCAATGCAGCGATAATAAGAATGATTACCAGGACCTCTTTGAACTGCTGCAGGAATAACCTGAGGGGGGATGTTCCCTTAGTCTCCACTAACTCATTGGGGCCGTACTCATCCAGTCTTTGGTTGGCCGCTTCATCCGAGAGCCCTTTCCCAGATGTCCCCAACAGCTTGAGGGTTTCCTCATTGGGTATCGAGTGCCATTCCTTGTCCATTGATGGGTAGACATAGAAGAGCTGTTGAAAAGCCTTTTCCATGTTCAGGAGGAGATCCTGTCCCACTGCAGATTTGATACACTTTCTCATATTGCAATTGCGATATCTCTGTCCAAGGTTTCCCCAGTCGTGCAATGCTCGAGAAAAGCTTTTTGTATGCTCTGGAAATCACAACGTCTGCGGGATGCACCAGGCCACCATGCTTGCGGATGGGATGTGAAAACGCTCTCGACAGGCTGAGCCATCAACGGCCCTCATTAAGAACTGGAGTCAGTCATCCAGATAATGCATAATTAGGAAGGCAGCTCAGCCCAGCGTCGCAGAGCTCGAATTCACACGACATCGCCGTCCAGTGTCGAGAGGAGAACATGCTTACCGGCGACAATGTGATGTTCCAGGTAGGATTGATAATGCTCATCGCCTTCATCGGGGCAGGTCTAGCCCGGCGTAGCCGTCAGAGCGTGATTCTCGGGTACATAATGGCGGGCATCCTCATAGGGCCCTACATGCACATCGAGATGGGCGATTTCGTTTACGATGGTCTGCTTCAAGACACGAGTTTCATAGAGGCAATGTCCCAGCTTGGCCTGATCCTGCTGCTGTTCTTTGTTGGCCTCGAGTTCTCATTCAGCAAGCTCAAGAAGACCAAAGCCCCAGCCACCATTCTCGCTGTCATCAACCTGGGCATCAACATGTTCGCGGGGATCATACTGGGTACGCTTCTGGGTTGGCCCATTGTCGATACCATCTTCCTCGCCGGCGTCATCGCAATGAGCAGCTGTGCCATAACCGCCAAGTCTCTGATAGAGCTCGAGCGCCTTGCCAACCCTGAGACCGAGTTCCTATTAGGAATGGTCATCGTAGAGAATTTCCTAGCCATGGTGCTACTCACGATCGTAGGTGGTCTGGTGGTCAAAACTGGCGCGACGCCCCTCTCACTTTCCACGTTAGCCCTGGGCATACTGGTCTTCTACATTTTCTTCATCATACTCGCGATATGGATAATTCCGCGGACCGTCAAGCAGCTCAAGAAGATAAAGAGCGATGAGATGTTCGTCCTCTTCGCCCTAGGAATCGTTTTCCTGTCCGCAGCGTTAGCCGAGATATCAAATGTTCCAGCGATCATAGGGGCGTTCTTCATAGGCATGGTCTTCGCCGAAACTCAGGTATCCGAGCGCTTTGAGCAGAAGATATCACCATTCAGGGATGCCTTTGTTGCTGTATTCTTCGTCTCATTTGGGATGCTCATAGATCCCGCCATGTTCCCGAGTGTGATATGGATAGTGGTCATCGCGGTTCCCCTTGTCATCATAAATGATATACTTATCACCGCAGCACTGGCATACTTCCTCGGCTTTTCGGCAAAGGGGGCGGTCTCGATGGGGACCTCTCTCTGTGGAAGGGGAGCGGAATCAGTCATGTACGCAAGCGTAGGAAGCAGGGCGGTGGGTACCACGAAGGGTGCAGAGCTGTTCCCCTTCGCAGGAGCCTTTTGCTTCATCATGAGTGCAATTACCCCCCTTCTTATGAGAAACAGCGTGACGATCACCGAGGGTATAGCCAAGAGGCTACCATATTATATGAAGTACAGCGGAGCGGTCATTGCCCGCACCCTCAGCAAGTTGGTTATGCCGGCCAAACTGCGTCTATATCATAGACCCAGGCATCTAGGCTTCGCCCTTATCCTCTACTTCCTTGTAATGACTGTGCTGATAGCGACAACGGGCCCAGTCCACCTAATTGTATTTGGCATAGGCATAGGTCTTACCTTGTTGATCTGGGGTGTAATCGATAGAGAGCTTTTCCCAGTTGTGCAGCACACTAATTATACCAATCTAGGTGTGGGTCCCGGAACCAGAGCGAAGGTCGCCCACTTCGTCTCAACATTCGTCTTCATCAGTCTTCTTACCATTATTTGTATGGCCTTATTCTATGTCTACAGTCCATTTTTGGCTTTAATCGTGGTCCTATTGTACCTGATTGGGGTGATTCGATTGATGAAACAACATTATCTTGGAACTAGTAGACCGATCCAATCTCCGGGAAAAGTGGTTCCAGAACCCCAATTTCCCTGGGAGAAACCGGTCGCTCCATCGAGAATCAAGAGAAAGGACCGTGGAAAGTGGATGTGAGTGCTCTCGAAAGGCTCTCTCCACTTTTTTAGAAAACAGGTATTAAAATATGATAGATTGACACGTCCTCAGTTTTACTAATTTAGGTAATAAGTTTGAAACCCGATTATCGCTGCACATCCATGAGAACAAAATATTTGAAAATAATATACATAGAATTGTATTAACACAGTTGAATATGATTTTGTTATTTTGTTTCATCAGAACAATTGTTACAATTTATCGATTGTTTAACAATCTTAACAGGTGTTATAGGTGGTATTAATTTAATATTTGTTAATATTAAGAGCTAATCATATGTGCATTAACACCATATATTTTAAGGCCGTTAATCATATGTTGACACTAGAGTACTGCGTTATTTTTCTTTTACCACCCTATAACCGGTAATAAATAGTTACAGTTTCATGTAACAAAAATTACATATTTAGATGAATAATGAAAAGAAACTCTACTTATTAACAGTGTAAATACTATGCAATGCAACGTTGTTGCGGAAACAATCGTTATATACGCGATAGGCTCTTCAACACTTAGGGATTCAAATGGGATATGAAGAATTATTCCCTGGAATTGACGAAAAGTGGCATGGAAATGCTGCTAAGCGATTTGCAAGTCCCTTCGTTGACGTCCCTCATGATAGGATAGACGTCGATCCCATTATACTGTCGCACGCGGCGGTAGCATGTGGTTATACGATAAGGGATTTCTACGAGAAACCCGAGCTAGGCATACACTGCGTGGGGTATATCTCTCAGCTATACGATCTGCTGCCTGTTACCCACTGGTTCTTCTCCCTTCCCTGGGTCACAGAGCTGGGACTCACCCTAGAGTATAAGGAGACTTTGCCTCCGATCTCTACCGGGCCCATCATCTCGGATCCAAGTGAGGTAGACAACATTGAGGTCGCAGGAACAGAAGATTTGAAGAAGGGTTGGACACTTCCAATGTTCTTCAACATCTACGATTACGTAGCTAAGAACCTCCCCCAGACGCTTGTACCCATCTCCTACGGTTTCGACCTGGTCGGTGCGGCCGCAGAAATCTGCGGTGTGGAGAACTTCATCATGTGGACGTTCACCGATCCTGAGCAGGCCGAGAAGCTGGTGAAGACATATGTAGACACATCAGTGAATGGTGCCATTGGAATGGCCGAGAGATACGGAATGGCGATGTTGATCGTGGGTTCCGTTCTCGCCAACAACGACATCTTCTCAGATGAGTATGTGGAGAAGTACTCTGCGAACTACATGAGGTACTATGTGAACGGTTGCTTCAGAGGCGGAGCTGGACCTCAGCTGTTCTACCACCTCTGTGGAAACCACCAGACCGACTACAAGGTCTTCAAGGACAAGCTCATCTGGTCGCCCTTCACAGTGTTCCACGTTGGATACAAAGGCAAGGATGTGTTCCCCTCCGATCTCCTTAGGGAGGAGTTTGGCAAGTACTGTACGGTCATGGGGTCAGTTGACACCAAGATCATGATCAATCCGAACCCGAAAGCAGTCTACGAGCAGTCAAAGGCACAGATAATTGGCGGCCGAGACTCTCCCAAGGGCTACATCCTTGGCAACTCTTGCGAGTGCCCGCCCTACACCATACCTGGTAACCTCTTGGCGATGGTCAAAGCCGCCCGAGATGTCGGGACCTATGGTACGTGGTGATAACATGGGATGGTTTAGCAAGAAGAAGGAAACAAAGGCGCCAGAAAAAGGGGTTGGAAAGATGAACGTCATCATCCCAGATAATGTAAAGGAGACGATTGCGCAGAGGGGGATCAAGCCGGAGGATGTAACGGCAGTCATTGAAACGGCAGAAGCTACCAAGAGAAAGCTCGCTTCCAAGGATGGATCTCGGTATATCGCCAAGAAGATTATGGGTGATGTCACAGTCTATGCTGACTACAGCATGACTGGGGGCAGTGCAACCTTGAACTCCGCCTACTCCCACAGGATGGTGATAGGCGAGGTCATGAACGCAACCCATGATTCGGATTGGACCTGCACAGACTGTGGAGGCATAGCCAAACAAGGCCACGTTAAGATGACCTACATGACCGTGGAAAGACTAGGTCCTGCGGTCATTTGCCCACACTGCAGTGATGCTTGGGCTGAAGAATATCTTGCAGCCTTAACCCTCGCAGCAGTTGAGGGACTCTTCGAAAAGAAGAGAGCCTGATAGCCCAATGGCCGCTCATGCGGCCATCCCCACTTTTTTTTCTTTTTAATAATACATCATACAGAATTCTTCAGAATCTAATATATTCTCTAAAATTCTTCTTGATAGGGAAGTTGTCATGGTCTTCTGTCCAAAGTGTGGGGAGAGTCTAGACGAAAGTTGGGAGTACTGTCCTTCTTGTGGGCATCAGCTATATCTGACTTGCCCTCATTGCCATGCTGATATTCATCCCGGCTCAAGATTCTGCTCCAAATGCAGCAACCCAGTGAGCTCGCAAGACCCGATCAAACCCTCGTCTCCTCCTGTAGTAACTTACCAGAAAAGTAAGGGGGACGACATGTGGATCCTTCTCATTCTGGGCATCATCTTTATTCTCGTTGGGTTGCTCATTGGAATATGTTTCTTCGTGGGAATCATCATGATGGTGGTGTATGTCATCATCGAGTTCTCGAGGAAACCCGCTGAGAAATAATGGGATGCGGCCGCCGGGATTTGAACCCGGGCTTGAGGCTTGGGAAGCCTCAGTCCTAACCACTAGACTACGGCCGCCTTTGCACTAGATTCACGAACTCAACCTTAATTCTTTTTACCCCGGCCATTTGGTTCTAGGGTTGTGTGAAAATGTTAGAATCAGCGAACCGTTTCCAGTTGACTGATGATGTTCCATATGAGGGTGCGACCATGCAGAGGGATGTTGGGATCATTCGCCAGCTCATCAAGGATGAATATCGCGCTTGCCGCCCGGACATCAAGTGCCTCATTCTCCTGAAGGATCCTCTCCTTTGCCTCTGTGGCGCCCCTTCGAATGTTCCTGGGGACAGACGTGTCCTCAGCGAGTTGGTCTAAGACCTCTATAATTTGCTTAAGCTTTACTCCCGTTTCCATACTTCCACCTCCAATCGATGGTGTCCTGATTACTCATTCTCCCCGTTTTCAATGGGTTCGAACCGCTTCTCGCCCCTCTCCTTGAAGGTAGTTACAACCATCAGGGTCTTAATGTCCTTTATCCCTTCAATGCTTGAGATTTTCGCGATGAGGAACTTCTTCAGCTGGTCATAGGTCTGGAATTTGACCTTTGCAATAATATCCGTATCCCCCGTCACGAGAAAGACGTCCTCCACTACCTGATACTCTGAGACCTTCTCGGCAATGGTATCCGCTTCTTTGGTATCTACCTTGAGAGTGATGATCGCAGAAACTGCATCGTCCCCATAATAGGTGGACATAACTGAATCATATTCCGATTTGTTTTGAGTCATGCCAACTCCTCCTTTAACTTCGCGCGGGAGCAAGAGGTAGCCAAGCTGCAATTGGTCAAAGAAGCTTAAACCCAAGGGTTTGGAAGCCATTCAGATAGCGGTCTCGAATTCCTCTTGGAGGTCCATTATCACTTGTTCCAGAACCTCTTCCAGGCTTGCGCTTCGGTATTCTCTGAGGCCCCCAAGGTCGCTCTGAACTCTTGCGACATAGGAGGCATTATCTTTGAGGAACTCAACATTGCAAAGCGTCTCTTCCATCTTCCTTCACCTCTAGCCAACATCCCGCGAGAGTTGACGATATTCGGGGGATACGCGGTTTCATATTTAATGATTTTTCTTCATGAACCATAAAACTCAATATTGCCCAGTTGCCATAATCGGGATTCGATATCTATTTCACCCCTGATTTCTGGAATTTCTTGCCGGCCATCATCTACTGAGCAATTGTCTGGCTATGATCATCCTCTGAACATCCGAAGTTCCCTCATAGATCTCGGTTATCTTCGCATCCCGATACAATTTCTCGACTCTTGAACCCTTAAGATAACCCCTTCCTCCCAGGATGGTGAGAGCGTCACCACTGACCTTGATGGCGACATGAGATGCAAGTAACTTGGCCATTGCCGGATCCGAGGGAGACGCCGAACCTTTCTCCATCCGCCAGGCTGCCCTTATTATCATTGACTTGGCCGCCTCGATTTCTATTGCCATATCCGCCAGTCGAAACTGAATTGCTTGAAAATCAGATAGAGGCCTCCCGAATTGTTCCCTCTTAGAGGCGTACTCAAGGGCATCTTCCAGAGCCGCCTGCGCTATTCCAAGAGCCTGGGCGGCTATGCCCAATCTTCCCATGTTCAGGGACCAGAGCCCGATCTTGAACCCCTCTCCCTCTTTACCCAGCATGTTTTGGATCGGGACTCTTAGGTTCTTCATTTGAAAGGACATTTGCTGCGATCCCCTCATGCCCATGCCTTCCAATACCGCCTCCGTGACAAGGGCATTATCAGGAGCCCTAACCAGGAAAGCGCTGATTCCCCTTGTCCCTTTTTCGGGGGATGTCTTGGCGAAAACTAGGATCATCGAGCTCTTTCCCATGTTCGTTATGAACATCTTGCTACCGTTGATGATGTATGAATCATTCTCTCGATTTGCCGTTGTGGATAACGACCCCGCATCAGTCCCAGCACCGGGCTCGGTCAGGGCAAACGACCCCAGCCACTCCCCGCTAGCGAGCTTTGGAAGGTATTCCGTCTTCTGCTCCTCGCTGCCAAAGTGAACCAGTGGAGAACATATCAGGGAGTTGTTCACGGAAATGGTGAGAGCGACCGAGGGGGATGCCTTGGATATCTCCTCGATCGCTAGAACATAAGATATGAGGTCTTTACCCATTCCACCATACTCTTTAGGCGTGATGATTCCTAACAAACCCATCTTTCCTGCCTTGGTGATGACATCATCTGGAAACAAATCCTTCTCATCAATTTCTCGCGCGACTGGTAATACTTCTTCCTCTGAGAAATGTCTCACCTTATCCCTAAATGTCCGATGCCCTTTGGTCAGATCGAGGTCCATCCGCACACCCAAATAAACACTGATGTGGGGAATAGATAAAACCTATGAGGCATCATTCCTCAGAAGTCACATCCAGAATCATGAATAAAGCATCCTCTGGCCCCTTTCTTCCCTTACTGTAGTAGTCTTTTAGCAATCCCTTTACCTTGAACCCCTCGCTCAGGTAGAGATTTATGGCTGGGACATTGGATACACGCACCTCTAGGGAAACCCTATCCCCTCCACTTTCTTTGACGTGCCTTCTTACAGCACCCATCAAGGATTTTCCCACTCCCTGATTCCTGCTTTCTGGGATCACAGCTATCGAGAGGAGCCTTGCATTGTCATTGTCCTGCCTCATTATTGAAGCATATCCCAGTATCTCATCATCTTCCTCCGCCACCCAATTATGGAATTTATCTTCGGTGAGTAGCAATATGAGAACTCCTCTCTCAAACCGGTTGGACTCGAAGCTTGCCACCTCCACTTGCTCGATTCCTGCGAGATCAGCAGGATCGGCCTTCCGGATGTCAACCACATTTCAGGATATCCAGCCCGAACTATATCTTAATGCCCTCATATTGGAAAATTGCCGGTTTCGAGGTCGACGGAACCGAAAGGAAAAGATATTAGAATGCTGATGATGAGCACGATGTCCGGTCCAGTCAGGATTGCGGAATTAACCGATCACGAACCGGGTTCCGAGGCCATCGTCAGGGGATGGATCTTCAGGACCAGGAGCAGCGGCAAGATCACTTTTATCACCCTCCGAGATCAGACTGGCATCATTCAGATAACCATCAAGAAGGGAAACCTTCCCAATGGCGAGTTCGAAGCGGCCAGGGCCGCTTCCATAGAATCCTCGGCGATAATCAAAGGCGTCCTGTCCGAAGATGAAAGAGCACCAGGTGGCAGGGAGATGCAGGCTAACTCGTTCAGAGTGGTGGGTACTGCGCTTCCTTTTCCCATCACCGAGTACCAGAGTGAGGAACTCCTTCTCGACAACAGGCACCTCTGGGTTAGGTCCAGGGAGCAGAACGCCATAATGAAGGTCAAGGCGAGCGTTCTGGAGGGGGCGAGGGAGTGGCTTAAGGAGAATGATTTCGTGGAGGTCACCCCACCCATATTCACCACAAACGCTTGCGAGGGGGGAACCACGCTTTTCAAATTGGACTACTTCGGTAGGGATGCTTACCTAAGTCAGAGTGCCCAGATGTATCTTGAGGCTCTCTGCTTCTCACTGGGGAGGGTCTACTCACTCACCCCTTCATTCCGAGCGGAGAAGTCCCGGACTCCAAGACATCTCGCGGAGTATTGGCACCTTGAGCTGGAAGAGGCCTGGGTGGACAACGAGGGCAACATGGATATCCAGGAGCAGCTTGTCATTGCCATGCTGAGGAAGGTGCTGGATGATAGGAGAGATGAGCTGAAACTTCTGGAAAGGGACATCGAGCCCCTTGAAGCCGTCGAACCTCCTTTCAACAGGATCACTTATTCGAAAGCTGTTGATAGGCTTAGGGAGAACGGGATGGAGATCTGTCACGGGGATGACCTGGGCACTCTCGAGGAGAGGGCTCTCACCGAAGGCCAGCGGCAACCGGTCTTCATCACCTCCTTTCCCAAGAAGTGCAAGGCATTCTACATGAAGGAGGATCCAGACGATTCCTCCCTTTACAAGTGCGCTGACCTCCTGGCCCCGGATGGATACGGTGAGATCATTGGAGGGAGCGAGAGGGAGACCGACCACGATCTAATTGTGGAACGGATGCAGGAGGAAGGCATTCCAATGGAGCCCTATCAGTGGTATCTTGATCTGAGAAATTATGGATCGGTCCCGCATTCCGGCTTCGGTCTCGGTGTGGAAAGGGTGGTCCGCTGGATTTGCGGGCTCGAGCACATACGGGACGCCATCCCGTTCCCCAGGACCGTCACCAGGGTCTATCCCTGAGATGAGAACCTTGCCATATGGAGGACGAAATCGCGATACCTCTTCAGGTCAACCTTGCTCACCCACTCGTCCACGATGTGACAGGTACCTGGCTTCCCGGGTCCGCATATGATGATCTCACGGTTGTGCATGTAGAACCTCGATGCTTCCGTGGCGAAGGCCGCTGAGTACATTTTGGTATCCAGAAAATCGACAGCCTCTCTTATCAAACTCGATGATTCCGCGGCCTCGAACGAGTCAAGCTCAGCAATAGTCTCGATCTCGTAGTCCTGATCTGCAAGTCTTTCTTCTATTGATGTTCTGACCAACTCAATAGATTCCCATGGCGGGAACCTGACATCGATCTCCGCACTGCAACTCTCCGGGATCACGTTATTCTTGGCGCCTCCATTGATAGTGGTGATAGAAGCAGTCCGCTCTTCCGTGAAATCCATGGGAGACGTCAGCATATCGTCCAGTCTTGAGATTATGCGGTGCATCTTCATGATTGCGTTCTCGCCAAGCCAGGGCTGGCTGGAGTGCCCCGCTTTCCCCTTGGTGGTGATTCTGAACCTATAGACTCCCTTCTCTCGGGCGACAATCATCATGCCGGTGGGCTCACCGATCAGGATCCCCCTGGCCTTTTCCAAGACATCGAGACCACTTAGCTCCAGGGCTCCGAACATTCCCTCCTCCTCGTCCGTTGTTAGGAATATCGAGAACGGGACCCCCTCCTCCACCAGGGTCTTGGCCGCGTCCAGGTTGGCGGCCACTGCCCCCTTCATATCGGAAGCCCCCCTCCCGAATATCCTATCACCTTGAATCTCCCCTTGTCCCCTGGACCAACCATCTCCTACGGGAACCGTATCTAGGTGGCCAGAGAGTATGATACCCCCCTCACCGAACGATCCCCATAAGGCTGGAGTGTCCCTGGGACCGGTGATTGAGGTCTGCAAGCCAAGCTCTTCCAGTCTTCCCACGGTATACTTGATTATCGGGCCCTTGTCCGATCGGTTGTCACTTCCTATCTCCATCAGTTCAAGCAGGGTTTCGACAAGATTGTCCCTCATTTACCTCCTCCCTCAAATTATGAATCCAAACTGGGAATACAAACGACTGATAATAGGCTTGAGCGACCACTAATTAGTTTCCGCTCATTCCAACAGGCTTTCAAGTCTCTCCCTGAGCACCTTCGAAGGGATGTCAGGAAGCGATATGTAGGTGGTCCTGCCCCCCGAGGCATCACCAGCGACCTTGGTTTCTATAAGGCCTTGGTTGGAGAGATCCTGTAGGTAGGACCAGAACTGTGTGTGCCCTCGAGACCTCTCACCGAACTCCTCAGTTGCGATGCGGTAGTTCTCCTCGACCTCTCCGGTGGTAACATATGCGCGGTCCTTCATGGTTCGCGCTATGGCCAGAAGGACCACCTTTCTCTGGGTGTCGAGCTCCTCTATCCTGGACTCTGTGACCACACTGTAGGTCAAGGCCTTGGCCGCCCTGACATGTTCGGCATCGACCAGATCAGTGCCTTCCTCCTCCGCCAGCATACCGGCCTTTTCAAGGAGCTCTATGGCGAATCGCGCATCTCCCCATTCCGAGGCTATGTCAGCTATTAGGTCCAGGGAATCATCCCTCACTGTATCCTGGAAGAAGGCCAGCTCCACTCTGTCCGTGATGATGTCCTTGAGCTCATCACTGCTGTACCGATCGAAATTGATGGCGTTAGCCCTCCGAAATGTAGAGAGAGACGCCGGATCCAGCATATCGAGCACGTATCTCTGGGACACAAGGATGAGAGAGATGGAACCCTTTCCTCCCACAGTCTCCTCGTCGAACCTAGAGAGGTTGTATATCAGATCCCCTGATCCTTTCTTGAGTAGAACATCAGCCTCATCAAGGACGACTATGAGATGGAGTTTCTTCTTGTTGACGTGTCTCCTGATGGCCCTGAGCATCTCGGCAGATGAGAAGCCTCGGTCAGGATATCCCTCGTCGAAGTGGGTGACCAGGCGAAGTAGCACGGCGTTCTCCGAGCTCCGCTGCCGGCAATTCACGACCAGAAAATCGATAGCTCCACCGCGCTTTCGGTATTCATCGGCGAAGTCAAGGCAGAACCGCTTGGTCATCGCCGTCTTTCCCGTCCCGACGCTGCCGATGAGGAACGCTGTCTGAGAGGCTCCGCCCTCGAGCACGGGCCGGAAAAGCATCCACATTCTCTCCCATTGGGTCTCTCTGTGGACAAGCCTCTCGGGAACGTAATCGAACGAGAGCTTTGACAGGTCCTTGAACAATCTGGACCTCTGGCCGGGGTATTCGTTCATCAACTCCTCTTCACCCTGATGAAACCTGAGCAGGGAATTATTGAGACGCCCTGTTCTTCAATGTTATCCATGATGAGATTCATGCCCAACGAGTCGGAGGCCATGTGCCCTGATACCACAACGTTGATGTGGTTCTTCTTCGCTTCTTCGATGTGGTCGTCGGGTATGTGCATGCACACTACCGTGCCCACACCAGCTTGGGAAAGTTTCTCGTAGACTTCCTTGGGCCCGGAGGTTCCACCGGTCATCTTGACCGCCACCTTTCCAGCGCTTCGTTCTTTGTCCCCTACGAACACCTTGGGTCCAGCGTTCTCTTGGATAGCAAGGTCGAACTCGGGTATCTCTCCCAGCAGGTCGATTACATCCTTCACCTTATCCGGTGCCTTCTCATCGAACAGATTCTGAAGATGGGTCTGGACATGGTTATCGCATGGACTGTGCAGGCACATGAACGGTATCTCCAGCAGACGGCAAGCATCCACGGTCTGGTTGTAATTGCGGGGATGGACCCGTCTCATGACCTCGTTTATCCTAGGTGCGAAAATACCCTCAGCTACAGTGATGCCTATGCCCAGTTGTTCAAGCATGTTCTCCTGCATGTGCATCACCTCCCAGAAGTTGGGTGCTGCCTTTCCCAGAGGATGATGGCCAATGATAGCCTCTATCCTTGTGCCCCTATCCCGAAGGCGATCGGCTAGGACCACCTCTCCTGGGGTGATGTCGATGCCGACCATAACGGTATTGATCTCTTCCTCGCCCTTTCCCACCAGAAGCCTGCTGTCAGCATAGGGGTTGAAGAATGCGTCGATGTCGAAGTACTCCTTCTCCTTTCCCTCCAGCTTGTCGTACTTCTCCTTGGCCCGGGCAAGCACTTTCTCGATCTCATCCCTTGAGCGTGGATCGGCCTCGATCCCCATCTCGATCGCGGTCCTGTAGATTTCCTCCAATCTCATGCCAATCGAGCGCATACCTTCGTGAGATTATATAATGGTTGTTTACACACTCCAGAGGAAAATGAGTTATACGGGAGGGAACGTTGGTATGACTGGTAGAGATGAACGGAATCGATATCGAATCACTTCTTAAGTCTACTCTATCAATCCAGACCGAGGATCTTCTGGTCGAGGCGATGAAGGATCTTGTGAAGGATGAGATAAAGAGGTACGTGAGACAGAAGCTCGAGGAGAACCCCCGCCTCAAGGCGGAGGCCAAACAGATCATCAAGGACCTTATCGAGGCCAAGATGAAGGAGACATATGCACTCATGCGGCTTGGCAAGGTGACCGCCGAACTCGGAGTTTCCATGGTCCCAGATGAGATGAGGGAGCAGATGGAGAAAGACCTCGCTAGACTCCTTGAGAAAGAGGTCATGCGCGTCATAGAGAAGATGTGAAGCCGCCTCTGTCGAGCGTCATCGAAATCTCGTCGACCTCCGAACGATTCGGAAGATCCATATGATTGAGGCATGGAGCTAGAGCGCCCCTTCTTTCAATTTAAAAATCAGAGAATGGGGAAGGGTTTTGTGGGCAGGGGAGTGATCCCCTGCGGAAGGTTTGGAGGGACAAGCCCGATCAGCCGAATAGTGCGCTGAGACCAGCGGCGGCTTCCTCTTCGCTTACCTCTTCTTCCTCCTCGTCTTCCTTTTCCTCTTTCTTTGGCTCCTCGCCAGCAGCGGGTGCCCCGCCAACAGCCGCGGCCGCAGCCGGAGCTGCAGCGAACGCGGTGGTGGCGATGGCCTCATCGATGTCGATACCCTCTAGGGAGGCGGTAAGCGCCTTCACCTTAGCGGCGTCGGCCTCTATACCAGCGCTCCCCAGAATATTGGTGATCGCATCATCGGTGATGTCCTTCCCAGCGGCGTGGAGAACCAAAGCGCTATAGATATATTCCATATCTTAACCTCCTTTATCATCCGAACAGGGCGCTGAGACCAGCAGCGGCCTCCTCCTCGCTGACCTCTTCCTCCTCGTCTTCCTCATCCTTGGGTTCCTCATCCTTATCCTCATCCTTGGGCTCTTGCGGTGCGGGCGGTGCGGCGCTTAATCTTGCGCTCAATTTCTCGTCCGCGAACTCAGGGAACTTGGAGGCGAGGGCCAGCATGTGGGAGTCCGCCTTGGTCAATAGTATCTTAATGCTGTCCCCAAAGGGTATCGCGGCTTCCACAGCGAGGTTAAGCGCCTCGCGGTAGGCCTTCGATATCAGTATAGGCGTGATCTTTGCGGTGGGGTAGACTATCCCAACACCTAAGCTCAGCGCGTTACTGGCAGCACTTGCCAACATTGACGGGTAGTAGTCAGGTGGAATGTCGAGGACCTCTCTGTCATAGACGATTCCATCTTCGAAAGCGGCCAAAAGGTCAAGCCCCACTGTCATCGGCATGATGTCCAGACGGGGAAGTATCTTGGCTATGTTCTCTGGAATCGGCTCGCCCTTCTCCACAAGCTTCTTGTCTTTCTTGATGACGATCTTTCCGCCATCGATGGCGGCGGGAATACCCACCTTCTGCAGCTCACCCACTATGGGGCCCGGAGGGAACGAGGTTGGACCAGCCTTCACCACGATGTCCTCGGGGGCTATGTCCCCGGGCTTGGCGGCAGCTGATGCCATGGTTCTCTCCATCTGGTTAAAGAGCTTGAAGGGGTTCATATCCGTAGCCACGACGGCGCACTGACCATCGACCATCTCCTTCAGGCCATCCAAACCGTCCTTGTCCTGGGCGACTTCATCGAGGGCTATTCTGATCAGCTTGTTCCTGGTCATCAGGAGTTTCGCCGTTCCTCTTAGATCGGCCCTCATCTTCTGAATCTGCGGCCCTGGTATTCCATGGACGTTCACAATGGCCACGACGGGGTTCTCGGTCATGATCGTTTTAAGATCGCTCACCATCTCTTTTTTCCAAGCAGCCACATGCGCCATATCGACCCTCCTACATCACCTTCTCCGCCGGTCCCATTGTCGTCTTCACGTAGGCGGAAGCGATGTTCATCGTACCTCTCTCCAGCCTGGAGGCGACCCTCTTGATCACGGAATCGATATTATCTGCTATCAACTCAGGATCCATCTCCACGTTACCTACGGGAGTGTGGAAGGTCATCTTGTCCTTACTTCGGATGGAGATGCTTCTGTTCAGGTTGTCGATCATGGGCTTGGGGTCTGCACCTGGTGGTATTGGCTTGGGCATCTTGCCCCTGGGACCAAGGACGATACCAAGCCGCTTACCGATGGTGGGCATCAAAGGAGCCTCGGCAATGAAGTAGTCAAACTCATTTGCCACCTTCTTCGCCTCCTTCTTGTCGTCGGCGATGGTGCCAAGCTCCTCGGGTGTGATCACACGGTCGGCGACGTTCTTAGCTTTCATTGCAAGCTCGTCGCTACCGAATACACATATCTTGACCGATCTGCCCCTACCGTGAGGGAGAATGATGTCTTCCTGTATCCTGTTCTTGGGAACGGAAAGGTCCACATCCTTCAGGTTGATGGCCAAATCGACCGATTCAATAAAACCACGCTTCTTTCTGCTCTCTAGAGCCTTCTTGACGGCTTTTACGGTCTCTTTGTCAGCCAACGTTATCCCTCCTGTAGTGCATACGAGCCAACGGCTCTCCTACAGCGGTGGGTCTCCAATAATAAAACTCCCGTTTATAAGCTTTGTGTATCAGGAGGTGAGCACTTCGTCGTACTCACCATCGCGAATCAGCTTCTGCATCTCCTTTGCCGTTTTTCCTTCGATGTTGATACCCATGGATACGCAGGTTCCGGTGACCTCAAGGACTCGTTCCTTGACGGTCTTTCCAAGCAACGAGTCCCGTTTCATCTCAGCGATCTTCATTGCCTGCTCCATGGTGAGGTTTCCGACCTTGTCCACCCTTGTACTCCCAGAGCCCTTGGCGATCCCAAGTTCTTTGACGATCAGTGCGGAAGTGGGGGGTGTTCCAACCTTGATTTCGAACTTCTTTGTGGCCGGGTCAACGATAACCTTGATCGGCACTTTCATTCCGGCGAAGGCCTTGGTCTTGGCATTGATTGTCCCGATGATCTCCCCGATATTCACTCCAAGGGGCCCGAGTGCCGGGCCGAGTGGGGGACCTGCGGTTGCCTTGCCACCGTCAACAAGAGCCTCGATAGTCTCTGGCATTTATTCATCTCTCCTTTTCTAGAACCCTGACATGATCTCCCCTTACCGTAACGGGGATGGGTACCATGGCTTCGAACAGCTCGACGGTAATCTCTTCCTTGTTCTCGTCGATCTGATGTACCCTTGCCTTCTCGCCCTTGAACGGGCCTGCGACCAGCTCAACTACGTCACCTTCCATAATGCCCGAAACCAGGGGCTTGGGGGTCAGGAAGTGGTTGATCTCCTCAAAGGTCGTCTCGCCATCCACCAGGCCTCTGGCCTTTCGGACACCCTTTACCGTTTCCTTGAGCTGATCGGTGTTCATGCCCTCGATGAGCACATAGCCTCTTAGATTGGTCGGGGAAAGAATGGAGAAGATCCCGCTCTTTCCCGCCTTTGCTTTACTGTAAACACTGTCCGCCACATTCTTCTCGTGGCCGATGGAAGTCTTGAGTGCGAGTACCGACTGTCTAGCCTTGGCGGAGAACGCAATTGTGCTCCTGTCCATGGGGTTTCCTTCGGGCCAAGTTTCGATAGTGATGGTCAATTGGTCACCGAACGAAGCTCCTTTGGGAGCCTCAACGCCAAGTTCTAGTTCCATGGGTTTCCCCTCAAGCTGGACCTCGATATGGTCCTTACTCATATCATCGGTCCATATATCTCCCATGGCGCTGCTCAGGCTAACCGACCACTCAGCGGCGCCCTCGACCTCAGAAGCAACGTCGACGCCAATTGACAGGACCGCCTTCACTCGCTTCCCCTCCCGTTCTTGGAGTTGGAAGTTCCAGCTTGCCTTGCCCGCGGCAGGGACCAATTGCTGGGCGGCATCACCCGTGAATCCCACCGAGCCGGTCATGTGGCTCTCTGGGAACGAGTTTTCCTTCTCATCATCGAACATAAGATCAATCCTCAGAGTGAGCAGTGTTAGCTGAACAACCCGGGAATTGAAGACCAAATCAGATAGATGAGGAACCCGAGTCCGCCTATCAATATCAGTCCCAGACCCGTGACCTCGATGACCCTGATGAACTCCTCGTTGGTGGGCTTGCGGGCCATCTTTAGTACCCTTCCGTACTTGCCCTTGCCCAGCCGCCTAGTCCGATCCTCGATGTCCTTCTGGACTTCCCAGGACTTATCCACGATGTCCATTGTAACAGCTCTCTATAAGCTCAAAGCCAATTCGTTCCAATATTAAATACTTTGTCAGCTAGGATATATAGTTCTTCATATCCGAAAGGTTTGCTAGCCCTTTCAACGGATGAAGTCGACATCAACGTCCTTGGCGGTCCTTATCTCTCTGGGACCCAGTATGTATTTGGACTTGACCCCCGTGATAACAACCATCACCCGCACCTTGTCTTCCAAAGTGGGGTCAACGGTGGCACCCCAGATGATCCTGGCGTTGGGGGCGATCCTGGATTGAATGACCTCCGCTACCCTCTCGGCCTCAGCCACGGACATGTCCGCTCCACCGATGACATTTACAAGTGCCCCGGTAGCGGTGCTGATGTCCACATCTATGAGCGGGGAGTTGATCGCTTCATCGACCGCTTCATCAATGCGATCCTCGTCCGATCCCTCTCCAAGACCGATCATAGCTACGCCTCCTCCCTTCATGATCGTCCTGAGATCGTTGAAGTCAAGGTTGACCAGCCCGGGCTTGGTTATGAGCTCGGTGATTCCTTTGATCCCTCGCATAAGTATCTCGTCGGCCACTTTGAATGCCGCGTTCAGCGAAAGTCTTGGAACGATCTCTAGAAGCTTGTCGTTGGGTATGACGATCACGGTATCGGCGACATTCCTCAGGCGTTCCATTCCCCATTCGGCATTCTCCATCCTGATGGTTCCTTCTGCTTTGAAGGGGGATGTGCAGATAGCGACCGTAAGAGCACCAAGCTCTTTGGCCAGCTGCGCTACGAATGGTGCAGATCCCGTTCCGGTGCCGCCACCAAGACCTGCGGTGATGAAAACAATGTCTGCACCGGTGAGCACCTTCCTGAGATCCTCCTCGGCCTCCCTGGCGGCTTCCTCGCCGACCTGGGGAAGCGCTCCGGCACCTAGCCCACGAGTGCTCCTTCTACCCAGGAGTATCTTGTTGGGAGCCCTCACAATAAGGAGATGTTGCGCGTCGGTGTTAGCCGCATATAAATCCGCCCCAATTATTCCCGCATCAACCAGGCGATCGATGGTGTTTGAACCGCCACCTCCACAGCCGACGATCTTTATGTTTGTCTTCAGGCCTGAGAGTATCCTCTCAAGCTCCTCATCGGCGGCTGAGTATTCCTTGTAGGTTGGCACCTCCTCAGTCATCTCACCCACACGGGAAAGTGCGTCATTGACCAAAGACTTCATTCTGAATTCCTCCTGGGCCCCAATCGTTCCTCAAAAACTGGACCAACAGCCCAGTTACAGAGGGCTTACGTGCATTGCCACTTTAATAGGTTTCGGTAGCCCTATCTAAAGGTGGACTGGCTATGCCATCTTAACGGGGATTAAGATGGTAAGGTGAAAGGAAGGGGCAAGATTCCGCTCGCCCCCTTGAGATTGATTTGAGATTATCGCACCAGGTCGACCTCTGCACCCTTCAGGTGAGTGGGTGCCGTGCTCCTGCCCATTATCTGCTGGCTCTGGACACCGGTCATGACCACCATTACCCTCATCTTATGTTCCAGTGCGGGGTCTATAGCGGCACCCCAGATGATCCTGGCGTTGGGTGATACCCTCTGCTGTATCTCCTCGGCTACCTTCTCTGCCTCGGAGACGGTCATGTCCTGACCTCCAAGCACGTTCACCAGAACTCCGGTCGCGGTGCTGATATCCACCTCTAGAAGCGGTGAGTTTATGGCCTCCTCTATGGCATCCATCGCCCTATCTTCGGCGTGACCGTCGGCCTCTCCAAGACCGATCATAGCTACGCCTCCTCCCTTCATGATCGTCCTGAGATCGTTGAAGTCAAGGTTGACCAGCCCGGGCTTGGTTATGAGCTCGGTGATTCCCTTTATGGCGCGCATCAGCAGCTCATCCGCCACCTTGAATGCGGCTGTAAGCGAGAGTCTGGGAACAAGGTCTAGAAGCTTGTCGTTGGGTATGACGATCACGGTATCGGCGACATTCCTCAGGCGTTCCAAACCCCATTCAGCATTCTCCATTCTGTAGCGTCCCTCTCCCTTGAAAGGTGTTGTTGTAATGGCCACCGTCAGGGCGCCCATGTCCTTTGCGATACCGGCTACTACCGACGCTCCTCCGGTGCCGGTACCCCCACCCATTCCAGCGGTGATGAACACGATATGCTTGTCCTGCAGGTACTTCCTGAGATCCTCCTCTGCCTCCCTGGCGGCTTCCTCGCCGACCTGGGGAAGCGCTCCGGCACCTAGCCCACGAGTGCTCCTTCTTCCAAGCAGTATCTTCTTAGGCACGTTGATGGCAAGCAGGTGTTGGGCATCGGTATTGGCTGCGATGACCTCTGCTCCAGCCACGCCCTCGTCCCAGATCCTAGCGGCCGTGTTGCTTCCGCCGCCTCCGACACCAACTATCGCGATATTGGTCTTGAGCTTCTGTAGCACTTCGATGAGTTCTGCCTCGAGTGAACTGTTGTGTGAGTATGGACCCTGCGTTTCCTCGTAAACCTGATTCCCGCCCTCTCTGGCCAGGGCTTCCTCAACCAATGATTTCATTCCCTTCACCTTTCAAGATTAAAACGCGCGCTCTTTGCAGTAGAGACGTGCATCCCATTCGTTCTGTTCATTGAGAATTCCGATATTTATATTTTCGTCAAGCAATGGAGTTTCCGGCAATAGTCTGGGCAAAACTTCTAACAGTAATCAATGATATGATGTGAGGACATGAGGAAAAGAGCCGATGCAAGGTTCACGGGAAAGGTTCAGGGAGTCTACTTCAGAGACTTCACCCGCAGATACTCGGATGAGTTGGGGGTAAAAGGATGGGTGATGAACTGTCCCGATGGCACCGTTCAGGCCGTTTTCGAGGGCGAGGAGTCGGACATACTCGAGGTCGTCAGGCGCCTCCGGGAAGAACATCCAATCGCTCGTGTGGACGAAATCGATCTCAAGTGGTCTGGGTTCACTGGCGACTTTCGGGATTTCGAAACAAGGTATTTCGACCTATAGCCTAAATTCCAGACCATACACCCTCTCGGGGTTATCCTTGTGTATTTTCCAGGCGTCTTCCTCTGATAGAAGACCGGATTCGATTAGCCCCTTCGTCCTCTTTGGCACAGTCTTGATGTCCATTACAGCTCCCGGCCTCTCCGGATCATCGAGGAAGTCGGTCTCCATCAGGAACCTCGTGCCCTTCTCCAGAGCCTCTCTCAAGGCCGGCCTGCTGGAGAGGACCGAGGGGAAGAGCCCATGGTTCTCCTCCTCCAAGATCAATGGTGGGGAGTAGTGCTTCACCACCTTCTCTCTCTTCAACCCCACGGAATCTGCCATAAGAGCGAATTCCAACATCTGTTCCGGCGTCGAGTGCTCGGTGTGAATCACGACGGCGCAGTCAGCCTCACGCGCCAGTCTCATACCGTAGATCATTATCTCGTTTGATGTCTCCCAGATCTCTTCCGAGACCGGGAAGTGAGGTCTACCGATCTCTCCAAGCGCTATTGCCTCACCATCAAGAACTAATTGTTGGGCGATCTCCATCCCCCTCATCATGATGTCCTTGGCCTTCTCCAGGCCGTGTCGCTCGGAAAGGCCGAGAAGAAGAACTGGATATGGGCCGAGCGTGGAGTGCAATCTCACTTCAGTTTCCTGATTGCATCTCTCCGCAATGCCAGTTGTGATGAGGTAGGAATCCCGGAAGTCCTCAGCGTTCCTTATGGGCACCTCACCGTAGGGAAGATGGGAAAGTATTGCATGGGTTCCACCCATGCGCTGAAAATCTTTGACTGCCTCTATATTTCTTCCCTTTGGTTGAAGGTGAATATGATTGTCCAGTATAGGAAATCTCATGCCTACCTGAGCAGACCAGCAGCCCTGAGTTCCTCGGTGATCTTGGCCACCGCGGCTTCAACATCCTGGGGCTTCCTGGCACCTGTGCACACAAGCTTTCCGGATCCAAAGAGTAGGACAACGACTTTAGGCACATCGATCCTGTACACGAGGCCCGGAAATTGCTCGGGCTCGTACTCTACCTTCTCCAAACCCAGTGAGATAGCAATGGCATTGAGGTTGATCTCCTGCTCAAGGTCTGAGGATGCTACGATGTTCTGGACTTCAATAACTGGTTCGATTGTAATCTTGATTCCAGCATTCTCGACCTGCTTCGCCACCTTGCTGATAGCGACCTTGACGTCATCGAGGCTCTTTGCACCTGTACAAACGACCTTTCCGCTCCTGAAGAGCAGAGTGGCTGTCTTGGGCTCTTTGAGCCGATAAATGAGTCCAGGGAATTGCTCGGGCTCGTACTCGGCGCCTTCCAAGGCGAGGGCTATGGATTGTAGGTCGAGCTCCTCACCGAGCGATGTCGACGCCACGACGTTCTCGATCTTGATCTTGGCCATTAGGTCACCGGGGCGGTATTTAAATACCCATTTATATACCTTTTGTGTTCTGGCAGCCGTTCCATTAATATTAGATTAACATTCTTAAAACATATATTTAATTGAACATTCAATATCAAAGGCAAAATTATTTAAATATCATTTTTTGAAAGGCAGGTCTCACGATAATCTGGAGACATCCAAATAGGATTGATCAATGGTCAAATCCCTCCCCTTCAACGATTAATTGAAGGACGGAGCTGCCTAATGAGAATAGATGGGGGATTTGAAACAGCGGGCTTCCCAAGGACAATCTGGCTGAGATGAAGAGCGTTCTCAATTGGTTTCGACTCCATGCGGGCCTACTAGGACTCGCTTCCCCGGGTCCTCGTAATGTTCCACCTTAATGCTTACGTCTGGCTTAATGCCGGCTATTGCAGGCAGGACATGGTTCAAAATCTGCTCGGCAGTCGCAGGGAACTTTCGACCACGCGTACTCACTTTGAACCAACCGCTCTTATCTTTATAATAGAACTCTACTGAGTTCTTGCTGCTGATTGTGATGACGTAGCTCTCATTGGTCAGGTTCATGATTATCTTCATCACATGCCTTCGTATCAAGTTGTCCTCTTGTCCTTTATAAGCTGTTATATTCCTGCGAACGACAAGGTTGAAAACCAAAATCGGGAGAATTTATTACCGACACTAGTCTACCTGTCGTCAGAATAGCCAGTATTACGAAACCAACAACAAGTTAACAGAGCAACACTTGCGAGAAGATTATATACATATACTAACATAATGACAATTGTCCGACGGTGTATCTAATAGCGTCGGACAAACGCGCGCGAAGAGTTGTATCATGACAGATACAGAGAGGATTACTGTCAGGATTCCTTCAGAAAAGCTGCTAGCATTGCAGACACTTGTGAAGGCAGGGGCTTATCCTACAGTTTCCGACGCCATCAGATCGGCCATCGAGAGCTTCGTCGACAAGCACTTCACTCCTGATTATATTGAACGGATCACGGTGGAGCTGCCCAAGGGCAACGTCATCGAGCTGGAGGGGCTGGTTAAAGATGGCGATTCTATATCAGTCGATGATGCGATAAGGAACGCGGTCAGAGAGTATATCAGGAAGCGGATAACCCGCGCCATGGAAGAGATGAAGTGAGCCCCCGTTAGGGATGCACGGGGTGATGGCAGTGCAATGGGACCAATACGGTGACGAATACCTAGAGGAAGAGCTTCGCCCGCTGAGGATACTCGTCATAGGTTGTGGTGGTGGAGGATGCAACAGCATCAACCGCCTCAATCGGATCGGTATCGAAGGAGCTGAGACTATCGCCATCAACACTGACAAGAGACATCTCAGGACGATCAAGGCCGATAAGAGGCTTCTCATCGGACCGGAGGTCACCCGGGGATTAGGGGCGGGCGGAAATCCCGACATTGGAATGCATTGCGCTCTGAACGCAACGGGCGCTCTGAACCACGTTCTCCAAGGAGCAGATCTCACCTTCATAACAGTTGGAATGGGTGGGGGTACCGGCACCGGCACCGCTCCTGTGGTGGCCGAGATGGCCAAACGTCACGGGTCACTGGTGATCTCAATAGCAACGACTCCTTTTGGTTTCGAGGGAAACAGGATGGATACCGCGTCGAAGGGACTGAGGCGTTTGGATGTCAACTCCGATACCCTTCTGATTCTGGACAACAACCGCCTGTTGGACATGGTACCCAATCTTCCCGTGGAGCAGGCACTGGGGGTTATGGACCTTCTCATCTCCGAGATCATAAGGGGGCTCATCGAGGCAATCACCCAGCCGTCCCTCATCAACCTGGACTTCGCCGATCTTTGCAGCATCCTCAGCCAGGGTGGCATCTCCACCCTGCTATACGGGGAGAACTCGGACCCCGAGGGGGTTGTGGTGGATGCCTTCAACAATCCGCTTCTGGACATCGATCTCAGCGGGGCCACGGGAGCTCTCATCCACATAACAGGAGGGAGCAATCTGACCCTCAGAAGAGTGGAAAAGGTCATCAAGGGAATTTCCCAGTACCTTGATCCCAGGGCCAATCTCATTTGCGGCACCAGGATTGACGAGGCATATGAGGGGCAGATCAGGTTAATGGCCGTAATTACTGGTATAGCAGACATTGCAGAAGATTCGGCCTTGGAGGACGAGATCGAGGTCGACCAAGAGATCGAGAGCGCCCTGGTCCGGTATGATCCTTGAAATTCAGGAACCATCAAGAATCGAGATCCCAAAAGATCAGGAGGATCAACGATTATCTTTTTCCTTCCTTATGATCTCCGCAGCGTCTGCCAGAACGCCCATGATCGTGTAGAACTCCCACTTGGTGGGCACCGCCCTTCCCATCAATCTCCTGAACATGACCTCCGTCTTCTCCCGGCGGAAATCGGGGTAATCAATAGCATCAAGTAGGTCTGCGAAGAACTCGAAAAGTTTCTCTCTCTCAACATCAGAGGCCTCTGGTGGTGAGGGAACTTCGGCCCCCAGTAGGCTCAGCTCATACAGGACGATGGCAACCGCGTGGGAGAGATTTAGGATGGGATACGCATCGGTTGAAGGGATGTGTACCAATAGGTCGCATCGGAGCAACTCTTCCTGGAATAGGCCAAGGTCCTCTCTGCCGAAGAGCAGGGCCACTGTACCATCGTATTCCTCCATCTTCCTGGCGAACTCTCTTGCTGTGATTGGTATGCGAATGAAATGCTTCTCCCCTGGGGTAACTATTCCCGATGTTCCCACGACCATCGATACTGAATCCAGGGCCTCGTCAAGCGAGGCCACCACCTTCGCCTCGTCCAGAATGTAGTTGGCGTGCTTTGCCCTTTTACGCGCCTCATCGGTTATCTCGCAGGGATCAACCAGCCGAAGATCCTTGAATCCGAAGTTGCCCATGACCCTTGCCACCGCCCCAACGTTTCCGTCGATCTTGGGGTTGACCAGGACCACCCTGAACCTTGGCATGTTCTCCTCGGAAGTCTTATAGTGATTTCATACTTTCTAAGGACCATGGTATGGAGAGCAGCGGTCAAGATCGCTTATGACGGACGCAGTTTCATGGGGTCTCAGAGGCAGCCGGACCGGTACACGGTCGAGGGGGAAGTGATCAGGTCCATCCAGAAGATCGAAGCCGTAGATTCCCTACCGCAGTCCAGGTTCAAAGCCGCCTCAAGGACAGACCGGGGGGTGAGCGCCCTTGGAAACGTGGTGGCATTCGATACAGACTTTGACGAGAAGCAGCTTATCAGGGCTCTCAATGGGGTCTCGAGTGATGTGTACTACTACGGGCTCGCAAAGGTCCCAACTAGCTTCTCTCCCAGGCGGGCCAGTGTGAGGTGGTACAGGTACGTCCTTCCTTCCGAAGGAATCGATGTGGACATGGTACTCAATGCAGCCTCGCTTCTTCAGGGAAAGCATGATTTCAGGAGTTTCTGCAAGAACGACGACCGGACCACGGTAAGGGTCCTCAATGAGGCAAGGGTGCTTCCTTTAGGAAGCTACCTGGTGATCGATTTCAAAGCCAGGGAGTTCCTCAGAAACATGGTCAGAAGAATGGTGGCCGCACTGGAATCGGTGGGAACGGGCAATGCTACCATCTCCGAGGTGGAGCAAGTCTTGGAGGGGGACGAATTTTCCTTCGGGCTTGCTGACCCCAAGAACCTATGTCTGATGGACATCGAGTACCAATTCGATTTTGAGATTCAGTACCCTAAGACCCTTAAGAGGAAAATCATTGAAAAAGAGGAGGACGCTTTCCTAAGGCTAGATTTCTACAGGGAATTGGCCATCAGATGTCTCCCAGTCGATCCTTGAGCGTCAATCGGGGCTATTATCATATTTAAAAATAACTGTAGCATGCTCAGATAGTCTTTTTATAAACCAATATTTATGATTCTACACTCCGTAGCTTACTGATCAAATGGGGAAAGGTCCGCGGGGCAATGTTCGCAGGGTTTGATCGATCCTGCGAACAACTATTTTTTCCCCTTAAGCGATTCGGTGTTGTGCTGATCGCGTTATCAGGTACCCCGGGCGTGGGAAAGAGCACGGTCGCCACAACCCTTTCTGAGAAGGGACTTGTGGTGGTTGAGCTCTCCCGAGTAATCAAAGAAAAGAACCTTATGGGCGCTTTCGATGAGGCCAGAGGGACATACGAGGTGGATGTGGATAGACTGGACATCGAGATTTCAGAGTTTCACTCGGGTGATCCCTTGATACTTGTGGGTCACCTCTCACATCTTCTCTCAGTTGAGCTGATAATCATCCTGAGATGCAGCCCCTCGCTTCTTAAAGAGAGACTATCTGGAAGGGGATGGGGCGAGTCAAAGGTCCATGAGAACATGGAGGCTGAGGCATGTGATGTCATCCTGATCGAGGCGCTCGATTCAGGTGTGGAGGTGTGCGAGATCGACACCACAGATCTTTCCCCCTTGGCAGTCGTGGACGCGGTGGAGGAGATCCTCCAGGGGGAAAGGGAGAAGTACGCACCAGGGAATATCGACTGGAGCGAGGAGGTGCTTGGCTGGTTCTAGATTCGAAGAGAAAGAGTGCCGATCCTTTCCTGGAACCCTTTGCCAGGAAGCTCGTTAGAGTCGATCCCAACGCTGTCTCAGCCATCGCCATAATCCTCGCGTTCTTGGCGGGGCTGGCCTTCTACTTCAGTACCGAGAACTGGGAACTGCTTCTTCCTCTGGCAGCCATTCTCGTCATAGTGAGCGGTTTCCTCGATGCTCTGGATGGCAAGATCGCAAGGCTCGCTGGTAAGGCATCGAAGAAGGGGGACTTCGTGGATCATGTGCTGGACCGCTACGCAGACGTGTTTATGATCGGCGGAGTGGCCATAAGCGCATGGTGCAACCCTTTCGTGGGTATTCTAGCCATAGTAGGCGTGCTGCTGACAAGCTACATGGGGACACAGGCCCAGGCCCTTGGAGCTGGCCGTCTGTACGCGGGTCTTCTTGGCAGGGCGGACAGGGTGATGCTTCTCACCGTAATTCCATTGATCCAGTGGGCCGTCATGTTCTACTCGACGGGTTGGTTCACTATCGGTTCGTTCACCTTCTCCATCATGGAGCTAATGATGATCTACTTCGCCGTAGTGGGGAACTTCACCGCGGTGCAGCGTGCGGTCACAGTATGGAAGAGACTGGGCAAGCAGGATCAATCCTGAGATTCCTCCTTCACTTCAGCCTTATCCTCCTGCGCATCTTCGACATCCTGCCTTTTTCTGGATTTTATCCTGTAGTAGGTCAAGGGGTGGTTAACCTTGGGATGTCGGCACAAAGAATCAGCATCGAAGCAGATGCCATAGCTCTTCATGGTAGAGCACTCGGGCGGCGTGTACTCGGTACCAGAGATCTCTCCAGTGATGTGCTCTATCTGGTACCTGCTCTTTGATGGGTCAAAGTCAGGAGATTCGGAGAACAGCCTCATGATATCCTCTGAGGAGAGGCCTATGAAGTTAAGGAATGAGGTGAGCGCGAATCTTCCGGTGTGTGGAAGGTTCTCCCCAGCCTGGGCCATCGCTACTAGCCGCTTCATGCAAGGTGGGAACTTGACGATGCTCGCTCTGCCGAAATCCTCTGCCTTGAAGCTTTCACGCCAGGTCTCTACCATAGCCTTCAGCTTCCTCCAATACTCCCGGAGAGAGATCAGGATCTGGTCGTTGACATCCATGGGGAGCTCTTCCTCCAGCCTATCTTGGAGTGCCTGCTGGAGCACCCTGCAGAACTTTGACTTGGAGAGGAATACGAAACCCTTGAAGAGCTCGTTGTTCACCAGCTTCCACTCTTTGCTCCTGATCCTAGAGGTGAATCGAAGGTAGTCAGTGAACCTTATCCTGAGGGTTCCGTCCACAATCACCGCCCTTACATCGAGCTGTTCGGCCACCTGCACGATGAATTCCAGGCTTTCCTCCCTGAGGCGACCGTTCATGGCCACCGCTTCAGCGAGAGCGTATCTTTTGATCAGGAACGGATCGGGAACGCTTGACACCAGCATTCTTGCGATGGGGTATGACAGTATCTCCTGCACCCTGTCGAGCTCGGTGGCTATGGGTCGGTTGGAAACCTCTCCCTTCTCCAGCGCATCAAGTGCTCGAGCCATGCCCCTTTCCCTGGCCTCTTCGTAAGCTATCCCCTCCAGAAGCTCTTGGATAGACACACCATAAGATCTCACGAATTCGGAGGCCTCCCTCAAGAAAGGAAACCTGGCCAGGTTGCGGGCATCCATTAGTCGAAGAATGGTGGCCTAGAATATTAAGCTTCACCGGCGTTGGGCCGGAAGCTCAGCATATCCTCGAGTTCCTCAGCCAATCTCTCATCTCCAAGGGCAAGGATCAGATCATCCTTTCCATGCAAAGGCCTGGCCCTCATCAACCTCGCGGCCCGCTTCTTTCCAATCCCGGGTAGCGAGGTGAGTGCGGACATCGGGCAGCTGTTCAACGAAAGTGGATGCTCCACGGCGGTAATGGACCTATATCCCCAACCGACCACGGTTGCGTCAAGGAATCCCTCGGTCTGAAGTGGATACTCGAACCCCACCAGGAGGGGGTAGCTCCCCACCTGTCTCCCGAAGCTCCGGTTGCCTTCTCTTATCTCGATGTACACATCCCTCAACACAGTTCCTATGGGAACCAGACGTTCCAGAATGGGACGATCCACCTCCTCCCGCACCCTCTCCTTGAACCTGATGAACTGTGATCGCTTCACTCCTGGTTTGAAGTCCCTTCTTATGCACATCACCTGTCTGATGTTTATTCTCCGCAGGAGGTAGCCCCTTTTCAGAACATCCTTGAGGAAATCCATGTTTAGATCGAGGGTTCTTGGGGTTTCACCATCCAGCCCGATGATGAAGTTAAGTCCTGGAAGAAGTCTGGGCAGGCCATTCTCTCCCCTCTCTCCCCCAATCTGGTTGATAATGTCAACGGCGAACATGACCTGGTCAGGCGTCGCGTTGAGGTTGTTAGCCTCGATCACGGATGGATCAGCGCTCTCCATTCCCAGCGCCAGTACATTGCCGCTCGTGCAGTGCCTCGCCACGCTTCTCAGCACCTCTATGGATTCCTCAGGTCTGGTGGCGATTACGGCGGGGTTTGCGTTATCAAGATGGAGCACTCGAGGATTGAGGGAAGCCAAGCGGGAGAGAAGCGAATCCACAGCTTCCGGATTTGGAACTATCTCTCCCCTTGACCGGGAAGCCATGTATGACACGAAGCAGGTCTGCCCTCCAAGCCTGAAGTTGGCAACACCAAGTTTCCTGAGATTGGAGACCTCATCCACTATGTCATCCATATCTCTGAAAACAGGCTTCCCTTTCAATGGCTCGACGCAGAAGGAGCATCCACCGCTATCGTGACGCATGCATCCACGGTAGGTCTCTACCTCTACGATCAGCGGTTCTGGGAAGTCCGGATGTTGCCCGACCATGCCCGACCCGAGCAGTAGCCATCTGTTCCACTCGTCGAGGGTTCTCCAACGATCCGTGATTTCTCCTCTCAGGAGCAGGTCATGTAGGGTGGCTGCCGCATCCTTTCTGACCGAAATCACATCATTCCGCTGTGCATCACTCAGGGCAGCGGGTCCCCCGACTATCACCTGACCGGCGATTCGGTCAAAGATGGAGTTCAACTCCCTATCCGATGCGGGCATGGACCTCAGATATCTACCAGGCACCGCGGAACCGACATGACATGCGTATACGTCCGCTCTAGGGATCTCAATCCCGTTCCGGATGTGATCTATTGTAAGGTAAAAGACCTTAGCTCCTGCGTCTAGAGCCGCCCCATACATTGCCCTCACCATGGGATGAAGGAATGGACGAACTCCTAGGGAAGCTGGTTCGTCCACATATCCATCGATGACCACTACATCCATCTAATCTAACCAATCGAGCTAATGGAACTGGTTATAGAAAAGTGTCTCTCGTCAGTTATTTATTGTAGTTTGTGCATTAAGTGAAATTACTCATTGGCCGTTGGCCAATATTTATCGTTTCAATACGACAAAGGTTTGGTGTATTTATGAGCGCAGAGAAGAAGAATGTAGATGAATTGCTGAAGAAGGCCTACGAGCCATCAAGGCTTGCGATGAAGTACCATCCATATTACGGGGGGAAGATCGAGGTCGTCCCCAAGGCGCCCATACACAGTTTTGACGATTTTGCAATTTGGTATACTCCAGGGGTTGCTGAACCGTGCAGGGCTATCAACAAGGATGTCGAGGAAGTTTACAATCATACCTGCAAGTGGAACACCGTCGCGGTCGTGACCGATGGAACCAGGGTCCTCGGTCTCGGAGACATCGGACCAGAGGCCAGCCTCCCAGTGATGGAGGGGAAATGCATGCTCTTCAAATACCTGGGAGGCGTGGATGCCGTCCCAATCTGTCTCGACACCAAAGATCCTGACAAGATCATCGAGACCGTGAAGTTGATCCAGCCTGCCTTCGGAGGCATCAACCTGGAGGACATCTCCCATCCCAAGTGCTTCAGGATCCTGGATACCCTCAGGGAAGAGGCCAGGATTCCCGTCTGGCACGACGACCAGCAGGGTACCGCAACCATCGTGGTCGCTGGGCTCATAAACGCTCTCAAGCTCGTGGGTAAGAAACTGGACGAGGCCACCTTCGCTATGCTCGGTGCTGGAGCGGCCGGGATCGCCATCTCCAGGGTGATGAACGCAGCCGGCATTCCGTACAAGAATATGTTCATGTGCGATTCCAAGGGTTTGCTCCACCCTGGGCGGGAAGAGCTTCAGGAGAAGTACCCCCAGAAGTGGTTCATGGCCCAGAATTCTAACGGAGAGGGAAGAGAAGGCGGTTCTGCTGAGGCCATGAAGGGAGCTGATGTGGTCGTGGCGGCCTCGAAACCAGGCCCCGACACCATCAAGAAGGAGTGGATCTCCAGCATGGCTGACGATTCGATCGTGTTCGCTACCGCCAACCCCATCCCTGAGATATGGCCCTGGGATGCCAAAGAGGCTGGAGCAAGGATCGTGGCCACGGGAAGATCTGACTTCCCCAATCAGGTCAACAACTCTGTTGGGTTCCCCGGCATATTCCGTGGTACCCTTGACGTTAGAGCAAAGACCATTACCGACGAGATGTGCATCGCCGCCGCCTATGAGATCGCCCAGACCGCCGAGGATAACGGCCTGAGGGATGATTATATCGTGCCTGACATGGACGAATGGGAGGTCTTCCCCAGAGAGGCTACCGCCGTTGGTATGAAGGCGATCGAACAGGGTATAGCCCTCAAGAAGATGAGCCGGGACGAGCTCTACGAGACCGCGGAGGCCATCATCAAGAGGGCGAGGCAGCAGACCGCTCTGGCCATGAAGAAGGGTTGCATCAGACCTTTCCCCAAGTAAACCCTTTCCCACAATCCTTTCATTTTTCAATCGAGCAGCTTTCGCTATCTACTTGGCCGAAGGATTAAATACGGAAATTCCAATATGCTTATTGTAGCATATCGGGAAGGAAGCAGATTCCGAAGAGGCCTTCCCCGATTCCTCCTAAGCGTGTTCCGGGTCCCCTTCCCGGACTCGCCACCATCTTTATTCCAAGGTTCAACCTGCTTTCTAGGAAATGTAAAAAATTCTGGGTAAGCCCAGATCAAATAAGCGTAAGAGACAGAGTCTCTACGTTCTGGACACCTGGTACATCACTAAGCGCTTCCTCGAGCCTGTCAATGATCCCTTCGGCGTCATCCATTATGAAGGTGACCTCGATCACTTTCAGGCCAAAGGCCAGCGGTTTCACCTCAAGTCCACTGAGGTTAACGCCTTCTGGAACGGCCTTTGGTAGGGCGTCCGTGATATTCTCTATAGGGTATTCCGGGTCCTCCGGCATCAGGTTGTACGCTGCCGCTACCTTTCCCATTTGATTCACCTATGGTCCTTCAAAACCGCATTCCGGGCAGATATAGCTGACACTCTGGTCCCGGCAGCTAGCGCACCTGCCGATCTCATTATTCCCGCACATCGGGCAGGGGAAGAAGGATATGCCCGTGCCGATAAGTCTGATACCGCATGAACTGCAGATCTTCTCTTTGTCCATGATCTCGCCTGTGGGCGGATACAGATTCATGTATATATAACTACATGGTTTCGACAGGCTGGACCCTCATCGGCCACTATATCTGGAGCACTTTCTTCGACTGACCGCTGTCAACATCGATCTGGTCTATACCCACCTTTCCCTCGTACACCTCCAGGACATTGAAAGACGGGTGCGACCTCCCCTTCAGCCTCCTGGATGTTGAGGTTCCAGCGGTTATGAAGTGCGTGTTCTCCAGCTTCCACACCCATGGAAGGTGCTTGTGTCCAGACAGGACGAGGTCCAGATCCAACTCTCTGATGAGCTTGAGAACGTCCCCAGAGTCCACGGGTATCTGTCTCTCCCTCCCAGTTCCCGGAATTGGAATGAGATGGTGGTGAAGAGCGAGTATTCGCAACTTCGCGTCTGAGGACAATCTCTCCTGTATGATCTCGTAGTACTCTCTTCCAATATGTCCATCATCGATATCCGGGACGGTGGAGTCGACACCGAAGACCGCCACCTCGCCGTCCTCGTAGAATGGGTACCTGGTGCCGAAAACCTCCTCGAAGATCTCGTAGCCAAGATTCCTAGCGTCGTGGTTTCCTGGAACGATCAACTTTTCGCCGACATCAATCCTGTCAACATAGCGCTTGGCGATATCCATCTCGTGGGGGTGTCCATCTTGGGTGAGGTCCCCGGTGATGATCAACAGCTCTGGGGATATCTCGTTCACCTTTTCGACCACGATGTCGCCCCAATCTTTCACAAAGTAGGGGCTGGTCACATGGAGATCAGAAATATGTACAATTCTCACTTGACCACTTCCATTTTCTCATCGACATATGAAAACTGACCTCCTTGTATAGATATTCTGTATATAGAATCGGTTCTGAATGTTCTCAGGTCATTGATCATTCGAACGGATCCCGTTTTGCCGATCTATATCGAATGAGATCGACGTTTCTGAGGCCGATGGGTGCAGTTTTAGGGCTATCGTCCTCAATTTGATGGTCTTTCCGGGTCTCGCAAGGGTCTAGATGGGCAAAGTTTAAATAACAACAGTAGTTTCCCGTTCTTCCGCATGCCGACATCAACTTCCAATGGGCCCGTAGCTCAGCTAGGTAGGATGCTTGCAAGCAAGTGTCCCTAGAAAGAGCATCTGGCTTTTAACCAGGTGGTCCGGGGTTCGAAAAACTCACGAAAGGGCATCGTGCGTATCGGAAATCCCCGCGGGCCCGCTTGGAAAGGTGAGGGAAACGATGGAAAACAACCTTCAACTCGGTAATAGTCGATGTATTTTTATAACACTAGCACTTAGTAGTCCGGAAGGGCTATTGGTAAGTTTGAAGGGTCCATTCAGCCGGCGAGGTGGTATCTGTGTCTGATATAGGTTTTAATGTCTTAGAGCACGAACTCGTGCCCGAACACTATCTGCTCTCCGAGGAGGAAGCCGGAGAGGTCTTGAGTAGGATGAATTTGAGCCGGGATCAGCTTCCCAAGATTCGGCATAGCGATGCTTGCATCAAGATTCTAGAAAACATTTACGGTCCCATATCGGAAGGCCGAGTAATCAAGGTTGTAAGGAAGAGCCTGACCGCGGAGCAGTTCGTGGCCTACCGTCTGGTCATCAGAGGGTGAAAGAATTGCGAGATCTCGTAGAACTGTATTTTAAAGAGCGGAGCATAGTGAATCACCATATCGCTAGCTTCAACGACTTCCTGTCCACGCTCGATAACCCGAATTCGAGAATGCAGAAGATCGTGGACAACCTCCGTGTATCTGCGGAGGACATCGACAGAGGAATAATCCGGCTAGACCCAGACCGCACCGATGGAAGGATCATCGAGATCCGCGTCGGTCGCAGGAGGGATGAGAAAGCAGGTTTGATCGATCCCCAGTCCCGCCCCACGGTGAATATCGACCTCCCAGTGGTCAGGGAGGCGAACGGATACACCCACAAGCTGACGCCCATGGAAGCGAGGCTGAGGAATCTCAACTACCTGGCCCCTATCTATGTTGATTTCACCGTGATAGAGGACGGCATCGAGAAGGAGCCTGAGCGGGTCCATGTTGGAGATCTCCCCATCATGTGCAGGTCAAAGAAATGCAACCTCTACAAGGAGAGCCTGGAGGATGAGAGGGAACTCACTCATGAGGAGTACGAGTGGAAGCTCATAGAGGAAGGAGAGGATCCCAGCGACCCTGGCGGCTACTTTATCATCGGTGGAACTGAGAGGGTCCTGATATCACTGGAGGACCTGGCTCCAAATCGTGTCATGGTAGAGTTCAACGAGCGTTACGGGACCAGGCTGGAGGTGGCCAAGGTCTTCTCCCAGAGGGAGGGTTACAGAGCCCTCACGCTCGTGGAGAAGAAGAAGGACGGCATGCTGATGGTCACAGTTCCCGCCGCATCAGGTCAGATCCCCCTTGTCGCGCTGATGAAGGCATTGGGAATGGACAGCGATGAGGAGATCTACCAGGCAATCGTGAGCGTACCCGAGATGGCCAACATAGTGTACGCGAACATAGAGGAGTGCCAGGACAGCAAGATGTTCCCGCCCAACGGGATTTTCACCACCGATGACGCGCTGCTGTACCTGGAGAGGAAGTTCGCGACCGGCCAGGCCAAGGAGTACAGGGTGAAGAAGGTGGAGTCTATCATCGACCGGTCCCTGCTCCCCCACCTGGGCGATACCCAGGAGGACCGCCTCAAGAAGGCCATATTCCTGGGAAGGATCGCACGATCAGTTCTGGAACTTTCACTGGGGCTCAGGAAGGAGGATGACAAGGACCACTACGCCAATAAGAGGCTCAAGCTGTCTGGCGACCTCATGGAAGACCTTTTCCGCGTAGCGTACACCAACCTCATGAAGGACCTCAAGTACCAACTTGAGAGGAACTACGCCCGCAAGAAGGACCTGAGAATAGCCTCCGCTATAAGGCCTGATCTTCTAACCCACAGGCTGCTCCATGCCCTGGCCACAGGAAACTGGGTCGGGGGAAGGGCAGGCGTGAGCCAGCTCTTGGACCGTACCTCCAACATGAGTACCATATCCCACCTGAGAAGGATCACATCATCACTCACCAGATCGCAGCCGCACTTCGAGGCTCGAGATCTGCACCCCACTCAGTGGGGCCGTCTGTGCCCCAACGAGACCCCTGAGGGTCAGAACTGCGGTCTGGTCAAGAACGCGGCCCTCATCATCGATGTTTCGGAGGGCTTCAGGGAAGAGGACGTACACTGGCTGCTTCGTGACCTGGGAGTGAAGGAGGTCAAAGGACAGCAGCAGACCGGCACCCGCGTCTACGTCAACGGGGACCTGGTGGGCGTCCATGACAAATCAAAGGAACTTGTCCACGAGATCAGGCAGAGGAGGCGCTGTGGCCTTCTCTCCCATGAGATCAACGTTCGGCATGACGAGGAGATGGACGAGATCATCATCAACTGCGATGAGGGAAGATTGCGCCGCCCACTTCTGGTCATTGCCAACGGAAGGACCGTCCTGACCAGGAAGCACCTGGAGGACATTCAGGATGGCAGGGCCCGATGGTCCGATCTTCTCCGCGACGGCGTCCTAGAATGGCTGGACGCCGAGGAGGAAGAGGACTGCTACATCGCTGTAGAGCCTTTCCATGTGCCCAACCGATGCCCCAACTGCGCTACCGCGCTATCACCGTCCGACGTGGATTGGATCAACCCGGGCGGCGAGGAGGGAAGCATCGTTCTTCAGTGCCTGCACTGCAATGGTCAGATCACAGTTCCGACCCTGCTCGGCAAGGAGCACACCCACATGGAACTTGATCCCATGTGCATCCTGGGCGCCTGTTCAGGCCTGGTTCCATATCCAGAGCACAACTCCTCTCCAAGGGTGACCATGGGAGCGGGAATGGCCAAGCAGTCTTTGGGTCTGGCCACATCCAATTACAGGCGCAGACCCGACACGAGAGGTCATCTTCTCCATTACCCCCAGAAACCCATGGCTCAGACCAATACCATGGAGTTCGTGCATTTCAACGAGCGTCCTGCTGGACAGAACTTCGTCGTGGCTGTTCTTTCATACCACGGTTATAATATGGAGGACGCTCTGGTCCTGAACAAATCCAGCGTTCAGAGAGGCCTGGGACGGTCCACCTTCATGAGGACATACCGTGCTGAGGAGCGCCGATATCCCGGTGGTCAGGAGGACCACTTTGAGATACCCTCTCCCGATGTCAGGGGGGCAAGGGCAGACATGGCCTACACAAGCCTCAGCGAGGACGGCCTGATATCGCCCGAGACGGCGGTGAGTGGCGGTGATGTTCTCATTGGAAAGACGTCGCCACCCAGGTTCCTTGAGGAAGATACTGATTTCCTGACTCCGCAGAAGAGGAGGGAGACTTCCATAACCGTTAGACCTGGCGAATCTGGTTGGGTTGACAGCGTGATGCTTACCGAGTCCGAGAACGGGAGCCGTCTGGTCAAGGTCAAGGTGAGGGATCAAAGGATTCCAGAGCTTGGAGACAAGTTCGCTTCCAGGCACGGCCAGAAGGGCGTGATCGGTCTTCTAGCACCTCAGGAGGACATGCCTTTCACTTCGCAAGGCGTGATTCCTGACCTGGTCATCAATCCCCACGCCATCCCGTCGCGTATGACTGTCGCCCATGTCCTTGAGATGATCGGCGGAAAGGTTGGGTCCATGGAAGCCCGCCTGGTCGATGGTACACCGTTCTCCGGAGAGAAGGAGCAGGCTCTGAGGGAAGCCCTGGTACGCAATGGATACAAGCACTCAGGGAAGGAGGTCATGTACGATGGTCGGACAGGTCGCATGATTCCTGCTGATATCTTCATCGGTGTGATCTATTACCAGAAACTTCACCATATGGTCTCGGGCAAGTTGCATGTTAGATCCCGTGGACCTGTTCAGATACTCACCAGGCAACCCACAGAAGGCCGTTCGAGACAGGGCGGCCTGAGGTTCGGAGAGATGGAAAGGGACTGCCTCATAGGCCATGGAGCTGCCATGGTCATAAAGGACCGTCTGCTCGACGAGTCGGACGGGACCATGCAGTATGTCTGCGGTAACGCTAACTGCGGGCACGTGGCCATGATGGACCGCAGGGGATCACTTCGCTGCCCAGTATGTAGCAACAACACCAATGTCCACCTGGTGCAGACCTCATATGCATTCAAATTGCTGCTTGATGAACTGCTATCGCTTGGCGTTGCCATGCGACTTCAACTGGAGGATTTGCGATGATGAGAGGCGTATCGAAGAGGATCGGAGGGATCAAGTTTGCCTGCCTCTCTCCCGAGGAAGTCAGGAAGATGTCCTCCACAAAGGTGATCACCGCTGACACCTACGATGATGATGGATTCCCCATAGACATGGGACTGATGGATCCGCATATGGGCGTTATCGAGCCCGGTCTTCGCTGCAAGACCTGCGGACACAAGGTGGACGAGTGTCCAGGGCACTTCGGTCATATCGATCTTGCCATGCCCGTCATCCATGTGGGCTTCATGAAGGAGATCAAGAAGCTCCTGCAGTCAACTTGCCGGGTTTGCGGAAGACTGCTCCTCTCTGAGGATCAGGTGAAGGAGTACCAGGAGGCCATGGATATGGTCGAGGATCTGGGCGGGGATACCATAGAGATCCGCCTGCTCTCAAAGGAGACCGCAAAGGATGCCTCGTCCAAGCCCATTTGCCCCCACTGCGGCGCCGAGCAGCTCAAGATAACACTGGACAAACCAACCACCTTCCGTGAGGACGGGCACAAGCTCACGCCCAAGGAGGTGCGAGAGCGGCTGGAGCGCATTCCAGACATGGACCTGCCCCCGCTGGGCATTGACCCAGCATCCTGCAGGCCGGAATGGATGGTGCTTACCGCCCTTCCCGTACCGCCAGTCACAGTCAGGCCTTCCATCACCTTGGAATCCGGAGACAGGTCAGAGGATGACCTGACCCACAAGCTCGTGGACGTTCTCAGAATAAACCAGAGGCTGAGGGAGAACAGGGACGCCGGCGCTCCCCAGCTGATCGTCGAGGATCTCTGGGAGCTGCTTCAGTATCATGTTACAACTTACTTCGACAATCAGACCTCGGGCATACCGCCCGCCAGGCACAGGTCGGGCAGACCGCTGAAGACGCTGGTGCAGAGGCTCAAGGGTAAGGAAGGCCGCTTCCGTTCCAACCTCTCAGGTAAGAGGGTGAACTTCTCCGCCAGGACGGTCATATCGCCTGATCCCATACTCTCGATCAACGAGGTAGGCGTTCCCTACAGAGCGGCCAGGGAACTGACCGTTCCGGTCTTTGTGACTCCCACGAACATGGAGATCCTGAGAGGCATGGTGCTCAATGGTCCTGAGCCAGGCGGTGAGAAGTATCTTCCTGGAGTGAATTACATCATTCGACCCGATGGCCGGAGGATAAGGGTCACGGACCGCAACGCGGAGACCGCGGCCGAGGGCTTGGAACCGGGATACATCGTTGAGAGGCATCTCATGGACGGCGATGTGGTCCTTTTCAACAGGCAACCCTCGCTGCACAGGATGTCCATGATGGCCCATACCGTGCGCGTCATGCCATGGAAGACTTTCCGCCTGAATCTATGTGTCTGTCCCCCTTACAACGCGGACTTCGACGGAGACGAGATGAACCTTCATGTACTACAGAGCGACGAGGCCAGAGCCGAGGCCCAGATCCTCATGAAGGTGCAGGAGCACATCCTGTCGCCTAGGTTCGGGGGGCCGGTCATAGGGGCCATACACGATCACATCACGGGCGCATTCATACTCACACATAAGGACTCCAAGTTCACCAAGAGCGAGACACTCTTCATACTATCAAGGGCAAGGCACAGACCACTACCCCATCCAGGGATCGTGCAGGACGGCGTTGAATATTGGACTGGAAAGCAGCTGATCTCTCTGGTTCTGCCAGAGGATCTCAAGATGAACTTCAAGTCCTCCATCTGCCGCAAGTGCACGGAGTGCATGAAGGAGAAGTGTGATCTTGACTCATACGTTCGCATCCGCGACGGAGAGCTCATGTGCGGGACAATTGATGAGAACGCCATCGGATCGTTCAAGGGGCGCATACTGGACAAGGTGGCCCGTGACTACGGGTCCGATGCCGCCAGGGCGCTTCTGGATAACATCACCAAGCTGGCGATCGGGGCCATCATGATACGCGGTTTCACCACCGGAATAAGCGATGAGGATATCCCCGGAGAGGCGAGAAGGCAGATAGAGGATGTCCTTGAGGAGGCTTCGAACAGGGTCGATGACCTGGTGGCTGCCTACCGCGAGGGTATACTCGAGCAACTTCCCGGCCGCTCGCTAGAGGAGACGCTAGAGGTGGAGGTCATGAAGGTGCTGGGTCAGGCCAGGGACGAAGCGGGCAACATCGCAGGTCGTCACCTCGGTCTTGAGAACAGCGCGGTTGTCATGGCCAGGTCGGGTGCCAGGGGGTCCATGCTGAACCTCTCTCAGATGGCAGGTTGCATAGGGCAACAGGCGGTTCGTGGTGAGCGTTTGGCTCGTGGCTATTGGAACCGAACACTACCTCACTTCAGAAAGGGTGACCTGGGAGCAGAGGCAAAGGGCTTCGTTCGCAACTCGTACAAGAGTGGCCTCTCACCCACTGAGTTCTTCTTCCACTCCATGGGAGGAAGGGAAGGACTGGTAGACACCGCCGTTAGAACATCAAGATCAGGATACATGCAGAGGCGTCTGATCAACGCCCTTGAGGATCTCAAATTGAAGCAGGACGGCACTGTGAGGAACACCGCTGATATGGTCGTCCAGTTCGAATACGGAGAGGATGGGATCGACCCAAGCCGGAGCGTTCAAGGCAAGCCAATAGATGTCGATGATCTCCTTCTCGACGTGCTCGGGGATGAGGCTGAGATATTGGCCAAGCTCGAGGAGAAAAAGATTGGCGGCTACGCATTGGTTGAAAAGGACCTTATGGAATTGGGGGACGAGGACGCGTTTGATGAACCTGATTTCAGTGGAGGTGAGGACTGATGGCCCGGAAGGACACCATTAACGCGCTCATGCGCAGAGGCTTGGAGGAAGGGGAGATCGAAGTCCTCATGTCAGAGTTCAGCACTCTAGGAGACATCGCGTCCGCGGAAATTGACAAGCTCGTCTCCATGGGCCTATCGGAAGAGCAGGCGGTTGACATCCTGGAGAAAGTGGGCAAGAAGGTCCGGAAGGCCAAGAAGTCCGCCAAGAAGAAGGATGAGGCACCCAAACCAGATATTGAACTGTACGTTCCGGTCAAGTCACCGGAGCTGACCGAACTCGAGATCAAGATGAGGGACATGCAGGCCGAGATGGGCCTGAACCTGCCCCTCAGCGTGGTCAGGGAAATCGCGGAGAGGATCGAGGGGATCGACATTCCCGACGAGACCATCGGGAGGATTCTGACCGGGGCCAAGGTGATGTTCGCCAAGCATAAGATGGACCCCAACGAGTCTGCAGGGATCCTGGCAGCGCAGAGCATCGGGGAACCGGGCACACAGATGACAATGCGTACCTTCCACTATGCTGGAGTGGCCGAGATCAATGTAACGCTCGGTCTTCCAAGGCTGATCGAGATCGTAGATGCTAGGCGCATTCCCAGCACACCCATGATGACTGTCTATATGGACAAGAAGGTGGCCGATGATGTGGACCGGGTGAGGGCGATAGCCTCCGAGATCGAGATGACCACGCTTATCGACATCGCCGACCTGGAGACAGACATTGTGAACATGAAGGTGATGGTTTATCCCGACGATCGCAAGCTGAGGCAGAAGCAGATATCCATGGACGACATCTACAAGCGCCTCAACTCGATAAGGGGCATCAAGGGAACCGTGGATCTGGAAGAGACAAAGCTCCAGATTTCCTCCCCCGAGCCATCGTTCAAGAAGCTGCAAAGCATTGTGGACCTGGTGAAGAACGCCAAGATCAAGGGCATCGACAATATCAAGAGAGCGATTATCAGAAAGACTGGCAGCGAGTACGTAGTATACACAGAGGGCTCAAACCTCCACAAGGTGCTTGAGGTGGACATGGTGGACAAGACTCGGACCAGCACCAACTGTATACAGGAGATATTCGAGGTTCTGGGGGTCGAGGCAGCCCGCAACTCCATCGTCGCCGAGGCGTCAAGAACCCTTGACGAGCAGGGCCTGTCCGTGGACATAAGGCACATAATGCTGGTCGCGGATCTTATGACAAATGATGGAGACGTAAAGGCCATCGGAAGACACGGTATATCCGGCAGGAAGTCAAGCGTACTGGCGAGGGCGGCCTTCGAGATCACGGCAGCGCACCTTCTACATGCTGCCCTCACCGGCGAGATCGACCATCTGGATGGGGTTGCAGAAAATATTATAGTAGGTCAACCGGTTACACTCGGAACAGGAGCCGTAAACCTCGTGTACACGCCCACCAAGAGGGGGCAATGAAATGATAGATATTGGAAGGGCTTTGAAGATAGCTGATTCCACCGGGACGGTGGTATTCGGAGAGAGGGAGACTGAGAAAGCTGTTAGGTCTGGAGAGGCCCAGCTGGTCATCATTGCTAGCAATTACAAGAATGATTTCCTCACATCCGGCGAGCACGAAGTGAAAATGCACAGGTACAAGGGCAACAACATGGAATTGGGCGCCCTCTGCGGGAAGCCTTTCTCCGTTTCGGCACTTGCAATATTGGACAAAGGCTCCTCCAACATTCTTTCCCTGGGATAATATGCCAGACATTACTTTCACCGCGGAAACCCTGAGGTACATCTCACTGTTCGAGAGTGTGACCAAGACCAGGGTCAAGGATTGCTTGGAAGCCGAAGATAAACTGGTGTTCGTAGTCGAACCGGGACAGGCCAACCGGGCCGTAGGTAAGGCCGGTGAGAACGTTATCCGGCTGAAGAACACCACTGGAAAGAACATCCAGGTGATCGAGTACTCTGACGAGCCGGAGAAGTTCATCAGGAACGTGTTCTACTCCTACGGAGTGCAGAAGGTGGAGATCGAGAGCCGGGGAAACATCGTCCACGCAACCGTGACGGTGGATCCCAAGGTCAAGGGACGGGCCATCGGCAAGAACGGCCGTAACCTCAAGATCGCCAGGGACGTCGTCAACAGACACCACGACATCCAGAGCATCAGCGTGGCCTAGAACGAGCGGAATCGTTCAAAGGCTCTCTTTCCACCTCTAACCTATCGGCAGTGGGGTATTCCTCCACCAGAAATGCCGGTAGCTTCAGCTCCTGAGCTATCTCCTCGAGGACCCAAGGAGCCACTTCTACCCTTCCCTTGTCCAGATCGATCCTAAAGAGGTCATCTGGCACATCGTACACTTTTACGAGAAGGCTGATCACCCCTTCCATATCTTGGGACTCGATGACGCCCTTGTATAGTGTCCCCTCATCGGTTATGATATCGAGAGGGAGAGCCACATTCTCCGCTCGCCTCATTATCCTCTTTCTGAGCTGTATTCGATCCTTGAAGCTGGAGGAACAGTAGTGCCTCGAGATGCCCAGGTCGAGCCGCAGCATCTCCATGCCCAGCTCCTCGCTGCCCCTGACCGCGCTTGAAATGTCATCCTTAACCTCGAAGCCCCTCTCCAGGAACGCTTCGCAGTTTGTTTCAGAGAATTCCAACTCATTAAGGTTGATGAAGTCAAGGTCGATCTCATTGGCGTATTCGATAAGCGATCTCAGCCTTCTTCCCTCACCGGGTATTAGAGGGACCTCAAGACCGATATCCATGTCAATGGACCTGCGAACGCCCTCCAGTTCGGTGGTCTCCATTCTATCCCAGAAGGCCAGGGGCGGATGTACCCTTATCTCATCCAAGCCTGCCTCCTCAAGCCTCAGGTATGAATTGATGTCGATGGTTGAGGTGTAGAGATGGATGTGGTGAGAAGTACCGAAGGCATCCTTCAGAAGTCCAACGATCCTGACACTCTTCTCCAGATCCCAAAGTGGATCGCCCCCGGTGATACCGGTCCCCTCGGCATCGATCAGCCTCGCCTCGTCCAGAATGTCATTTTCATCCTCGACAAGAAGCTCGTTTGCGAACATGACGTCCTGCCCCTTCTTCCTCCCGGAAAGCGGGCAGTAGAAACACCCAGTTTGACATCTTCCAGTGATGAGAAGTACCATCTTCGAGCCTCGTCTGCAGAGTTCGCATCCTTTTGGTAGAAGACCCACGAACGCGGAGTCAGCCTCCATGTATTCTATTGACACGACCAAAAGAAAGTATGGGCACTATTTATGATGTCCCCTCTCACGCGGTGGCCTCTTTATAGTGGAAACCCCTTCCCATCTTAGACCCTGAGTGGTCGAAGGGAGGACAGTTCTTGAAGGAAGAATCCAGGTTAATTCTTGCCCTTGATGAGACCAGGAAGGGTAAGGCCCTTGAGGTGGCGGAGGAGGTCTCGGACCTCGTGGCGGCAATCAAGATCAACTGGCCTCTCGTGCTCTCCACCTCTCCAGAGATCATCGATGAGCTTTCACGAATTTCAGATGTCATATGCGATTTCAAGGTGGCTGATATCCCCAACACCAACCGGCTCATAGTGGAGCAGACGGTGGCAAGGGGCGCCAAGGGCATAATCGTTCACGGCTTCACCGGCAGCGATTCCGTTAGAGCTGCTGTTGAAGCGGCGGGTGACGTCGAGGTATTCGTCGTTGTGGAAATGAGTCACCCGGGCGGGAAGGAATTCACCCAGAGCGCTTCGGAGAGGATCGCCAGGATTGCGAAGGAGTCAGGCGCGGCTGGAGTAATCGCCCCTGCCACACGCCCCGAGAGGATCAGGGAGATACGATCGATGATTGGGGATCTGAAGATACTCTCGCCCGGGGTAGGAGCGCAGGGAGGAAGCGCAGCTGACGCCATATCCATGGGTGCGGATTTCGTCATCGTGGGAAGGGTGATATACCAGGCCGACTCCCCCAGATCAGCAGCTGAGAGAATGTACGAGGAGGCGAGGAGGGCCTGGGCAAACCGCCCCGAATGAGGAAGTGTCCAGGCATGCACTCAAGGGGCATTCAGAATCTGGCAATCTATTTATATCGGGTCATTAATCAGATGGCACGATTTCCAGTAGGGAGACTGCACCATGGCTAGGAATAGAGGGGCCGATGAAAGGCCCCCGTCCACAAGGAAACAGCCGATGAAAGCGGGTTTCAAGTCCCGCTTCCAGCGTTCATGGTTCGGCAAGAACTGGCACATTGTTGCCATTCTCGCTACCATCTTGTTCATAGCGTTCTTCGTAAGGACATACTTCGGGTACTCGATCTCCGTGGATAACGGATACCTTGTATCCGGAGGATCTGACTCCTATTATCATGAAAGGGTAATCGATTACGTCATGGAAACGGGCCAGCACCTGGTCCAAGATCCCATGCTCAATTATCCAGCTGGGATGAGGAATGCGAGACCTCCGCTCTATGACTGGTCCGTTGCCGTTACAGGTTCGCTACTGACGGCCTTCGGGATCGATTCATTCGATGCCATGGGCTTCGTTCTGGTAATGTCAACAGCATTCTGGGGCACACTTACGATAATACCCATCTTCCTGATGGGCAGGGCTGCCTTTGGCAACAAGGCCGGAATTGTAGCTGCGCTGCTGTTCGCGATCATGTCAGGTCACATTCAGAGGAGTGTGATGTCAAACGCTGATCACGACGCTATGGTGCTCTTCTTCGCGGTTTGCTCCTTCTACTTCCTGATGCTGGCCCTGATGAATGTCAAAGGTAGCAAGTGGGTCTCCAAATGGGGAGAGATCGGTTCTATCAGGAAAGGGTTCCGCGGTTATCTCAGTCAGAATCAGATATCCCTGCTATACGCAGTCCTATCTGGTACCATGCTGGCAGCAGTGGCCATGATATGGACCGGTTTCGCCTACCTGGTGGTCATCATTCTCGCCTACCTGCTTGTACAGGTCCTGGTCAATCGCTTCAGGGACATAGACTCCATGGGCGTGGTCATCACGGTGGGCTTGATGCTGCTGGTGGGCTTTGCCATCATGGCTCCGGTCTACTACCAGATGAACTACTGGGACACCTGGTTTGACATTCCTTTCTACATGTTCCTTGCAGGGATGATCTTCGGTGGATACTTCGTGATCACCAGGGATTACCCCTGGACACTAACAGTTCCAGTGTTCATGATACTGGGTGGAGGGGCCCTGTTCGTGCTCTCGTTTACCATGCCCAGCCTGTTCGAGGCCTTGATAACGGGGCAGGGGTATTTCGTACAGAGTAAGCTGTACTCTACCATCTCGGAGGCACAACCACCGGACTTCTCCAACCTGGTGCTGTCATTCGGAATTCTCACATTCTGGCTTTCATTTGCCGGCGTGGTCTACGCCGCAATGAAGGTCGCAAAGGATACCAGCCCATACCTCATCTTCATCGTGGTATGGAGCGGCATCTCCATGTTCATGGCCATCTCAGCCGGGAGGTTCATGTTCAACGCGGCTCCGGCCTTCGCCATTACGGCCGGTTGGATATCCGCTATTATCATCGACTGGATCAACTTCCAGGACATTCCCAAGACCCTGTCCGGCGTGACAGGAAATCCCATTCAGGCTCTGAGAAAGGCGGTCAAATTGCGGCATGTGCTTGGAGCGTTGTTCCTTGCGTTCATGATCATTGTTCCCAACGTTTGGTACGCGATGGACGCGGGAATACCATCAAATTCCAAAGAGGAGTACTCGCAGCAGGTCTACGACGTGATGCCCAGTTTCCTCAAACCGGCAGATTACGATACGGTCAACGGGACATCCTGGTACTTCGGAGCGTTCTCCTATAACCTACCACTTCCCACCAGCTACTGGCCAGCGGCTTGGAGTTGGTTCAGTGAACAGGATAGTGAAATCGTTCCAGATGCGGCCAAACCTGCATTCTTGTCATGGTGGGATTACGGTTTCGAATCCGTCAGGGAGGGAGACCATCCGACGGTTGCAGATAACTTCCAGAACGCCTACCAGTTCGCGGGACAGTTCATCACCTGTCAGAACGAGGACTACGCCATCGCCATGCTGATCACCAGGACCCTTGAGAAAACAGGTATATCGAACAATCAGACCATCGTAGCGATGCTGGAGAGATACGATGTCGATGTGGACAAGGTCAACGACATCATGACCAACCCATCAAAATACATCGAAGTGGTGTTGAGCAATCCCGATATCTACGGACCTTACGACAGCGATCTGAGCGCCCAGAATGCCAAGTACTCGGCGATGCAGGTGGAGCTGGCTCTCATTGGTTCTGACGACTTGGTTGACCTATACCACGACCTGAGAGAGGAGACCGGCATCGACGTCGGCTATTTCGCCATTGACGGACGCCTGTTCCCATTCACAGCATTCGGATACAACATCTTCTACGCTCCAGCCTCACTCTCAGACCACAGGATCGATCAGTTCAATCAGCCCTTCGATTTCTACCAGATACTTGCTGTGGATCAGTACGGCGAGACGCACACCTTCGAGAACGTCACCGCTGACATGGTAATCGTGGACTACACCATCGAATACAAAGAGATGTTCTACGAGTCCATGCTTTACCGTACCTTCATGGGCTATGGCCCCTGGGACATTGGGTACGAGAGTCAGGGCATCCCCGGCATCTCGGGTTCCCTCGCCAATCTGCCGCCCATGCAGGGATGGAACCTCTCGCACTTCAGGATGGTTTACCGCACCGCATACTACAACCCGTATCCAGCCGAGCTGGTCTCTGATCACCCAGAGGCATGGCGCGCAGTTTCATTGGAGGAAGCGGTCGAGCTGAAGGAGAAGATCGATGCCGGCGAGATCGACGGCTTGGTCGACATGTCCGCACCCACACTCGCCAGCGGCGTGGTCTTTGTGCAATACTACGAGGGGGCGATGCTCGAGGGCACCGCAACTACAGAATCGGGCAAGCCTTTCGCCAATGCATGGGTGACCGTGCTTGACGACTATGGAGTGCCCCATCAAACGGTCAAGACCGATGAGAACGGTCACTACAGCGCGATCATGCCTTTCGGTAACGTTACAATCGTATACTCGTACGGCGACCTCGATCTAAGGACCCAGGTGGCCGGAGAGCTCCTGACGGTCAACCACAACATCAGCTATTCTCAGGCCATGAGAGATGAGGTCGATTCCGACAATGACGGCGTGTGGGATTACCACGTCAACGGAGACGTGCAGATACCCTCAAGCAGCATAGACGGCACGGTATTCTGGGACATCGACGGCGATGGGGAGTTCGACCCAAGCGTCGATGAGCCAATGACCGATGCCCAAGTAATACTCAATGGGACGTCGATCAAATTCCACGAGGAGCAAGAGGTCGACAACTCTGGTGGGTACCTGTTCTACTCGGTACCGCCCATGACTGCTGACCTCTACGCATATTATGAGGACCGCAAGCTTGGCCTGACCGTCCAGGAGATATTCCCACTGGGTGACCGCACCGTCGATATACCGGTACGGCCCAGTGCGATCAACGGTACCCTTGTCTACGATACGGGAGAGGCTGCCTCCGGTGTCGTCGTGGAGATGGTGGACCTCATCAGTGGAGAGGTGACAAACCGGACGACCTCAGAGGACGGAGAATTCCAGTTCGCCAAGCTGCTTCCAGGTAACTATTCTCTGAGACTTAAGGACCAGACAGTGTCCATCGGAGAGCAGGTGTTCAACCTTGTGAACGGACGCACCGTGGACAGTACATTCACCATACACCATTCCTTGGGAATCTCCGGTAGCGTCAGGCTCGGGGGAACCCTCACCGCGAACGTACTCGTGGGAGCGATCTCTCCCACCACAGAGGTGTGGACCACCTCCGACTCCACTGGAAAGTACTCGATCCTTGTTCCGGAAGGCACCTACACCATCTACTCTATCGCAGTCAAGGCCGGTGTAGAGTATGCATGGATCGGAACGGCCTCAGGTACCGGCAAGGTCACCGTCAATCCCAACCTGGTCCAGGGCAAGGTAATCACCGGGACCGTCTACGAGGGCGGAGTGCCCTCTGTTGATACAGAGATCATATTCGAGGAAAGAACCAGCGGTGCCAGAATCTCCTTGGTCACAAATGCCAGCGGTGGTTTCAGGACGGTGTTGCCCACTGGGACCTACTTCATGTACTCTCACACGGACTCCCACGCCATCTGGCAGGATGTCTATGTCTCTTCTTCGAAGAGATTGGACGTATACCTCGCACAGGCCGTCCATCTCTCAGGGGTTGTATGGACCGACTCCAATGGTAACGACCTCATGGGAGACCAGGAGGGAATGGAGGGGGTCACCGTCACGGCGATCGATCCCGACGGTAGGAAGATAACATCGACCACCGACTCCGACGGGCAGTACCTGGTGACCCTGGTACCCGGGAACACATACCAGGTGAGCTTCTCATTCGATGGTTACTACACGGTCGAGAGGGAGTACAAGCCACTGATGGAATCTGTGGAAGAGAACATCGAGCTTGTCCCAGAGAACAGGACCGTTCAGGGAAGCGCCTTCTTCGATACCACGGCTCTGGATGATATTGAGGTCCGCTTCTATGCGGTCGGTGGAGGGGCGGTGAACGCAACGGCGATTTCCGACGCTCACGGACTGTTCAGCATATCCCTCGCTCCAGGTCAGTACCTTGTAGAGGTTGACCAGAACGTCACCCTAGGGTCCAACGCCACTCGATGGCAGAACTACACCACTCTCACAGTGGTCATCGGAGAGGATCCAGAACCACTTGATTTGGATGTCGTGAAGCGTGTCAGGGTCTACGGCGAGGTCCTACCCGACAGGAATGTGATGACATCCATCACATTCGATGGTCCGGAGACGAAGGAGATCAGCGTCAACTTGACATTCGACATATACCTCATACCGGGAGAGTACGACATTTACGCATCCGCGGAGAGATTCACCACTCGCTACGCTTACCTGGAGAGGATGGCCATCGACCATACATCCTCGCCCATCGTGATAATAACCGACAGGGCCTACGCACTTGATGGAAGCCTGATGTTCGGAGACGGGCCGTTCCTAAGAAAGACGCCAGTTTCCATAACTGATGCGAGTGGAGCAACACTGCGTATCGACACCAATTCCATCGGGATGTTCACCACATACCTGATGCCGGGCGAGTACACAATCGATGTCGATTACAGCACCATAGAACGAATCGGTCTTGAACAGAAATACGTCAGATACACGGGTTACAGGGAGGTCGACCTCCTCTCTGGAACAGAGATCGACATCGAGCTCGACAGGGATTACGACAACTCCACGGTAAGCGGAATGCTCATAGGGACGAATGGCAGCCCAATCGCTGGCTCGCTGACCTTCGCAGCCATATCGGATACCTCGATGAACGCCTCAGCAACGGCGACCATGGCAGGTTTCCACCTAGAGATGGCGCCGGGCGAGTACAGCGTCTACGCCAAACAGTTCGATGGCCCTGGTTCGTACCTGGGCGTGATCGAGATCGAGCCATACGAACCGAATGTGATAACGATCCAGCTTGAGTCCGGTCTGAGGTTCAGTGGAAAGACCATCTACAGCGGAATTCAAGGTCCAGCGAGCATCCAGATCTCTGGCAATGGAACTGTGGACCTGGAAAGCGGACCCGACGGATCGTTTGAGGTATTCCTTCCCAGTGGAAGTTACAGCGTCACCTGCTCCGCCGAAGCCGTTGAGCGTGAGATGGATGTCGAGTACCTGTCCTCCTTCGATCTGGATCTCGTTAGCAGCACCAGCAAGACCATAGAGCTGGAGAAGCAGGTGCTCCTCGGAGTGACGGTCCAATGGAATGAACAGGAGAAGGCCACGATACTGCCCGGTGAGAATGCGGTCTACACCATCACGCTTGTGAACACCGGCAATGTGAAGGACACCTACGAGCTGTCTACACTCTTCACCTCATGGGAAGTTGAGTTCTCCAAGGAAAAGGTCACAGTGGAATTCGGTAGCCAGAACTCGGCCGTGGTCACCGCCACCATATTTGCCCCGGCCGATGCCAAGGTAGACCACGATCAGATTCGGATACTGGCACAGTCCACAACACAATCAAGCAAGTCTGGAAGTGTGAACGTGGATGTGAACATCATAGCGGTAAGGTCCCTGAACCTCACATTCGACAAGGGCTACCCAACGTCGGGTGAGAGCTACTCCTACTCGGTCAAGCTCAGCAACCTGGGGAACATCGAGGACACCTACAACATCACCGTGGCCAACGCTGAGCAGCTGGCTTCCCTGGGGTGGACCTACAGCTTCACCAACAATTCCAAGAGTTGGATGGAGGTCACCGTGGATGCGGGCATGCCGGCCTACTTCGACATGTCGCTCACACCTACAAGGAGCAACCCAGATCCAGATGTTGAGCTTGTCCTGTTCGCCAGGTCTAACTCAGAGGGCACGGTTCAGAAGGCTCTTCCAGTGATTCTGAATCTGCCCCATGTGAGCGTACCCGATCTCTCTGTCACCGGAACATCTGTGCATGACAGCGCACCTGCCATACCCATAGAGACCATTGCCCTGGGCGGCGTAGCCCTCGTGCTGTTCGTGATAATGGCGCTTCTCGGATATCAGAAGGGGGTGTTCAGACGAAGAAAACGCTGATTTCACTGCTGGCAATATCCATGATCCTGATATTGGCCCTGGCACCGCAGGTCCAGGCCGAATACTCTCCTATGTACATTTCCATCGACGGCCCCATCGTCATGGGAAAGGGCGAGACCAAGATGTACAGGGTGGATGTAGCCGGCGGACCTTCTGAGGGGAAAGGCAACTACACCTATACTGCGAGCATACTTGGAACCACGGGAGCGGACGCCCATGTTCTTCCCAGCGATGGCACTTCCAGCGGGACATTCTTCCTGAATGTCACAGCCAAAGGCGAGGTGCCGAGAATAGTGCTGTGGGTGAACGTCACCTCATTCTTTGGAATAGAGGAGGAGAGGATGGTCAAGGAGTATGGGATAGAGGTCATGGACCCCATCGTGATCTCCGCGAACGTGGTGAACAACGGGAACATCTCGGTCAGAGGTGTGCCGTTGACGGTCTTCGCTGACGGGAAGTCCATATATTCCACCACCGTGAGCTTGGATCCCGGTGCCTCCACCACCATTCGGTACAACTGGACAGATCCCTCGGTATCCAGTGGCGAGCATGTCATCAAGCTGATGCTTGACCCTGACCAGGAGTTCATCACCTTCATTGGAGGGGGAACGGTGTACACCTCCACCATATGGGTCGGTGAGCAGGATTGGGGTCTCTGGAACATACTGTTCGTGGTCCTGGCCATATTCCTGGCTTTCATGGCGTACACCTTCTACAGAAGACCGTCAAAACGCCGCAAGAGATGAGAAATCTTTCACAGGCGGATTCTCCGCCCGTTTTGTTCCTTTTTGTTTTTCAATAATACGATTCAAATTGCATATGGATGTAAGCGATTGGTCTAATTGATTAAATAGGAAGTTGTAGATTGACACCTTGATATCATGGCGGACTATCTTATCGAGGTGACCGACGAGAACTTCAAGGAGCTTAAGGCCAAGTATGACAAGATGGTCATCGATTGTTGGGCGGAGTGGTGTGGGCCCTGCAAGATGATCAAACCCCTCGTGGAGGAGCTGGCCGAGAATTATCAGAATTCAATAGCCTTTGGCACCTTGGATGTGGATATGAACCCCGAAACCTCTAATGAAATGGGCATCATGGCCATACCCACTCTCCTCTATTTCAAGGACGGAAAATTGGTGGACGAGATTGTTGGTGTGGTGCCCAAAGAGGCCATCGAAGAGATCATCAAGCAGAAGTTCTAAAGCCTCTTCTGCAAATCTTCGATCTTCTCCTCCAGCCTGCGAGAGCTCACCGCAAGCGTGATATCTCCTCTTGTCTTCTCCACCAGTGAGCGGGCTATATCCTGCTTCCTTCTTATGGCCACCAGTGCCTGAGGATAGTCGAACCTCATTATCACCAGGAACATCTCCTCCATCATATCCAGGTAGGTTATCGCTTCGTCTACCTCCCCTCTCCTGAGCGCGATGAGCACGAAGCGCCTTATCTCGCCGATGGAATCGGCCAATCCTAGAAGGTAGGGAGTGGGCGGAATCCCGAGCTCATGGGGGGCGGGCAAGCGTTCACACTTGAAGATGGAATGGACGATTGCCGCTTCGGCCAGTTCCTGGAGTGCATCGGATACCAACCCTGAGGTCCATATGTCGGGGTGAACTTCAAGCAGGCTCTTGAGTCTGGCGGCTTCCTCGAGAGCCGTTGCCAGCATGTCCGAGGCATCCTCTCCCTTGTGTATGGAATGGACCGCGCCCCCAGAGAGCCGGATGATGGCCCTGGAGGATTTGATAGCGATCTCTCTAACGGTGTCCTTCTCGTCCAGCTCATCCTGGATGCCAATGGCTATCTCGTCCAGGTTTCTCATGTTCCGGGGAAGAGCGGTCGAGGAATAAAGGCTTTCCCTAGCCTCTTATCTCCTTCATGTGGTCGATACGCCTCTGGATAAGTTCAGGCTTCCCGATATCGTGGCGTATGGCTATCGCCTCGCCCTTGATGTGGGCGAGACCCCTCTCGCAGGCCTTCTCCGCATCCTCTATCGAATCCTCCACCCCCACGATCGCCAGGGATCTCGATGTGGTGGTAAGGACGCGGTCCTTCTCCTCATTGACCGCGGCGTAGTAAAGCCAGACGCCTTCTTTGTCGATGGCCCTCTCGTCGACGGTTATGGGGAGGCCGGCCATTGACTTGGTGCCGTAGCCCTCGGGAACCACGTACTTGCATACGGTCGCTTTCTTGGCAAAGGCTGTTTTAGATTGAGAAAGAGTACCGTCCACAATGTGGCCGCAGATCTCCACGAAGTTGGAGGTCAGTATGGGAAGAACGTTCATTGCCTCAGGATCTCCGAAGCGGGCGTTGAACTCTATCACCCTTGGCCCGTTTCTCGTCAGTATGAACTGACCGTAAAGGAATCCAACATAAGGGCATCCCTCGTCAGCCATGGCGGTCACCGTCTTGGCCATGATGTCCATGGCCCCCTCGTACTCCTCCTGTGTCATGAAGGGAAGGCTGTGGTCCGCCATTGAATAGGAACCCATCCCTCCAGTGTTTGGGCCTCTATCTCCCTCGTAGGCCCGTTTATGGTCCTGCACAACTGGCATGGGTACCACGCTCTTGCCGTCGCAGAAAGCCTGGAGTGTGAACTCCTCTCCCTTCGCCCGTTCCTCCAGTACTACCGCGCCACCGCCGATGGACTTGTCCAGTATCTCCTTCACATAATCGAGAACCGCCTGCTTGGTCAGGAGGTGCTCCCCCTGGATCTTGACGCCCTTGCCTCCGGTGAGGCCTACTGGCTTCACGGCGACCTCGCCGTCGTATCCCATCATGAACTCTTTCGCATCACCGTATGAGTCGAAGACCTCGAAATCCAGGTTTCCAGGTATGGAGTGGTCCTTCATCAGGTTCCGCATGAAGCTCTTGGAGGTCTCTATTCTCGCTGCATTCTTCCTCGGAGCAACGCATCCTATTCCCTCCGCCTCGAGGGAATCGGCCAAACCCACCTCCAGGGGAGCCTCTGGACCAATGACTGCCATCTCCACTCCCGATCTGATCGCGAAGTCCGTGACCTTCTGAACGTCCGTCTCCTTGATGAGTTCGAATTCCCTTGAAGCCCTTGCTATGCCAGGGTTCCTGTTCTTCATGGCGGCGTATATCTCGGCGCCTCCATCGTACAGGGCTCGAACGATGGCGTGCTCTCTTCCGCCCCCTCCTACGGCTAGAACTTTCATGATCCGCACCTATTGAGAGAAGAAAGACTTATTGTCTAATAATAATTGATACCGAAGGTCAATCACTTTCCTGCAGAAGAGCCCTCAAATGCCAAGTGCTGACATCAGCTCCTCAAGCCCTTCGCCGCTCTTGGTGCTTACCCTGAACAGCTTCTCGCCATTCTTGATGGACCGGAGATCTGATTCTAGTCTGTTGGCGTCCACATCCAGATAGGGCAGTAGATCCACCTTGTTCAGAACGGCCACGTCGGCGTTGAGGAAGATGAATGGATGTTTTCTGATCATGTCGTCCCCCTCGGTGACAGATACGACCACCATTCTCTTGTCCGTCCCCAGGGGGAAGTCTGCTGGGCAGACCAGATTGCCGACATTCTCTATGAACAGGAAGTCAACCGAGTCGAGATCAAGCTTCTCCAAACCGTGCTTGACCAGGTGCGCATCTAGATGGCACTCCTTTCCGGTGTTCAGGTTCACCGAGGGAATGCCGTTTGACTCCAATCGTTCAAAATCGTCCTGGCCGGTCACATCTCCCGCTATGGCGGCTGGCCTCAGCCCCTTCTCCCTCAGGATGCTTGACATCTTGATTATGAGCTCGGTCTTGCCCGCCCCTATCGAACCTAAGACGTCCAGGGAGCAAATACCCTTGGATCGGAGCAGGTCGAGGTTCTCCTCTGACAACCTCCTGTTCTCTTCAAGAACATCCATCTCCATGGAGATGTCGGTTACCTTGTGCACAACCCCTGACTAACATTCCTTTAGTTAACTCTTGCTGTTCTACCCACTCATTCCATTTCGTTTCTGTCCCACCCGTGGCGGTATCATACTCTCATCGAAAAGCACCTTGACAATAGGACATAATCCATCATTCATCCTCGGCTGCTTACGTTTTTCAATCTAGCTGAGTAATGCGATTCAAATGCCAAGGTCAATATTGAAGCCAGTTTACTATCTGTATTACAGAATTGTTAAGTAAATCCAACCCGATATTTGTCAGGGGCCTATTACAGGTCCGGAGGATAAGTTACCGATATCTGATGGGGGTGAAATAATCATGAGTCTGACCTCTTATTCTGAACCTGAGTTCTCAATAACTAGGGTTCTTGGAAAGAGGGCCATCGTCTATTTGGGCATCCTGTTCTTGGCGCTCGTCCTACTCCTGGTGGTGAACGCGGGAGAGGCAAGCGCAGCGGGGCCGACCTACGTGTATGACGATATCACGTCCGATACCAATTGGACGGCTGACGATAGCCCTTACATAGTGAATCAATCGATCGCGATCCAACTAGGCGCGACACTGACGATCGAGCCGAACGTGACTGTGATGTTCGACGACGGTGTGGGCTTCACGATCTTTGGGACGCTGGATGCCAGGGGTACCACGGACGAGGAGATACTCTTCACATCCAATGGTTCGACCGCCTGGGGTGCTTGGGACGGTCTCCTGTTCAATGAGACAAGCACTGGATCCGTGCTGGACCACGTCTACATACAGTACGCGGATTCACCAATCTATATCTTCAGATCCAGCGTGACGATGTCAAACCTCCGTATCTCAGATTACATCGGAGGGGGGTACATGAGCCCGTGTGCCATTTACTGGGAATCGATATTTGAGCCCATCACGGCGACCATATCGAATATCCAGATATGGAATGGATCATATACCGGGATCATTCTGTGGTCTCAGGAGGGGAATGTTGATCTCACTCTGACCGATGTGATGGTTAGAGACATCTCCTTCGGCTCAGGGTTGGGCATCTCCGCGAATAACAGCCTCCAGTTGAGCGTCAGCAATTTCACTGCCATCAACATGGGTTGGAGGGGCGT